>NZ_JBJEHW010000225.1:0-1580 GCF_051876455.1 Parafannyhessea sp. | reverse complement strand
GAGGCCGCGGACCGCACGGCTCGCGCGCTGGCCTCGTGGCTGGGGCGCGACGTGGTGAGCCGCTACCCCGACCGCAAGGACCTGCCCTGGGCGGACCGTCCCGCGGACGACGCCGTGGTTGGTGCGCGCTGCCGCGCCGTGGCGAGCCTTGCCGCGGGCGAGAAGTGCCTGGTGGTTGCCAGTGCGAGCGCCCTGCTGCGCCGCGTTCCGCCCAAGGGTTCGGGCTACTTTGCCTCGAGCACGTTTGCCGTGGGCGACGTGCTGGACTTTGAGGACGTGCCACGGCTGCTCGTGGGCATGGGGTACTCCGACGCGGGCGACCCCTCCGAGGTGACGGCGGCCGGCACGTTCTGCGTGCATGGCGACGCGGTGGACGTGTTCCCCGCGCAGGCGACCTCGCCCGTGCGCCTGGAGTTCTTTGGGGACGAGGTTGACCGCGTGCGCCGCATGGTGCCCGCGACCGGCCAGACCATTGGCGAGCTGCAGAGCGTGACCGTGAGCCCCTGCCGCGAGGTGGCGCTTACGGACCAGACCGTGGCCCGCGCGCGCAAGGCGCTGTACAACCGCGCCCAGAGCGACTCCAAGGTGGCCGCGGACCTGGAGCTGATAGAGGCCCGCGCCGCCGCGCCCACGCTCGACAAGTACCTGCCCGAGCTCTATGGCGGCAGCGCCACGCCCATCGAGCACATGTCCAAGCACGCGCTCGTGATCCTGGCGGAGCCGCGCGCCCTGTTTGACGACTGCATGCACGCCGCGGACGACGTGGACCAGGCGGCCCGCAACGCCCGCGTGGACGCGAGCGGCCTGTTTACCAACCCGCGCCAGATGGACTTTGGCAAGCAGCAGCGCTTGTCCTTCTCGTCCATGGCACGCGTGGGCGGCCAGGCGGACGCGGAGCTCGACGTGCGCCAGCCCTCCATTGCGGGAAGCGACGCCAAGCTGCTGGGCCGCATGCGTCAGCTGGTGCACGACCGCCAGAGCATCGTGTTTGCGGTGCCTGACCGCGGCGCGCGCGAGGCGCTTGAGCTTACCTTTACGGACGAGAAGATCCCCATTGCGGAGTCGCTGGCCACGGCGGCGCCCAACCGCGTGCCGGTGTGCGACCCCTCGGCCATGCAGAACGTGGAGCCGCTGCCGCGCGGCATCGTGACGTTTGTGGACGCGCCCGTTCCCGCGGGCGTGGTGATTCCCTCCGCGGGGCTGGCCGTCTTCAGCGTTGGCGACCTCACGTCGCGCATGGCCCGGCACAAGCACCGCGTGCGCAAGGTGGACCCAACCAGCGTGACCTTCCCCTTCAAGCCCGGGGACTACGTGGTGCACGCCACGCACGGCATCGCGCTGTTTAGCCAGATCGTGCGCCAGGAGGTGGCCGGGCGCGAGCGCGACTACTTCTTGCTCGAGTACGCGGGCGGGGACAAGCTCTTTGTTCCGCTGGAGCAGGTGGACCGCATCACGCGCTACGTTGGACCGGACGGGTCCAGCCCGCGCCTGACGCGGCTCAACACGGCAGACTGGTCGCGCGCCACGGGCAAGGCGCGGCGCTCCGCCAAGAAGCTCGCGTTTGACCTGGTGGACCTGTA
>NZ_JBJEHW010000224.1:0-7169 GCF_051876455.1 Parafannyhessea sp. | reverse complement strand
CCGAGGCGTATGACGGCCATCAGGAGGTCGCGCTGGTAGAGGCCCATGAGGTCGATTGCGCCGATGCCCGCCTCGAAGAAGGCGACGGACCACACGGCCATCACGATGGCGCACGCGATGAGCCCGTTCTGGGCAGCCGTGCGCGGGACCCCAAGCTGCGCGCGGAAGCGCGCCGCGCTCGCGCGGAAGCCGTGGCCGGAGGACGCCTGGTCCTGCCGGAGCTCGCGCGCCACCCGACCGGCCGCCGTGGACGGGGCCTCGTCCTTCTCGCCCGCGGACGCCTGGGCCACGCGCTCCCGCTCGTACTCGCGCTTCCTGCGCTCGCGTTCCTGCTTGCTCGATCTCTTGGACATGGGGGTCCTTTCGTGTTTTTGGGTCGCGCCTCGCGGCGCGCCAGCCTGGTCAGATCTTAGCCACGGAGTCGCGGATCACGAAGTCGGAGGATATGTGCGTGACGCAGGTGTAGTGGTGGGGGTTTCGCACCTGGTCGAGCAGCTTGTGGACGGCCATCGCGCCTATGTCGTGCTTGTGGATGTGGATCGTGGTGAGCGCGGGGAGCGTGAGCGTGGCGAGGGGCAGGTCGTCAAAGCCCACGAACGAGACCTGGTCGGGCACCCTGATGCCCCGCTCGATGCAGGCGCGCATCGTGCTCGTGGCGATGACGTCGTTGTCCGCGTAGAACGCCGTGGGGAGCTCGGGCGACGTGTCGAGCCACGCCTTGGCGTCCTGGTAGGCGGTGGAGAGGGTCGTGCCGATCTTGACGATGTACCTCTCGTCCAGCGTGAGGCCTGCCTCCCTCAGGGCGCGCTCGTAGCCGCGGCGCCTCAGCGGGAAGTTCTGGATGTCGGCCTTGCCGGAGAGGTAGCCGATCCTGCGGTGCCCCATGGAGATGAGGTAGCGGACCGCGGCGTAGGAGGAGGTCTCGTTGGAGAGGACGATGGACTCCATGGCGTGGTGGTAGCACGACCCGTCCACGACGACCAGCGGCGCCTTGCAGTTATAGAAGGGCTCGTAGTCCTCCTCGTGCAGCTCCGTGCCAAGGAGGATGATGCCGTCCGACGGCTCGTCGCACAGCTCCCTGATCTGCTCCGCGGCGGTAGGGGAGGTCATGTCCACCGTTATATAGCGCGTTGGCAGCCCCTCGCGCCGCGCGGTGCGCTCGACGCCGTCCATCACGGCGGGATGGAACTCGCCCTCGTCCAGGATCGCGCCCGTCTTGCGTGCCACCACAAAGCGAATGCCCCGCAGGCGGTTCTTTGGCGCATAGCCAAGCTCGTTCGCGACGCGCTTGATCTGGGCGGCCGTCTTGGCGGAGACGCCCGGCTTGTGGTTGAGCGCGTTGGAGACCGTCGCGGGCGAGTAGCCCGTGGCGCGGCTGATGTCACGTACGCTTACCTTCATGTTGCATGCACCCTTATTCACGGTCAGACGTCCCGCGCGGCGGCCCGGGGTGCTTCCTTGGGCTTGGCCGCGTCTTCCTCTTCAGTATAACTAAACAACAACGAATATGTTTAGAAAAGATTTATTTGGTTGCTGAACGTCGCAATCTGATCACGTAACGGCAACTTTACACAGGCTCTGCGGACTGCAAACGTTCACGGAGATATCGATATGAATTATTGCTACATAACATGCAATGTTATCGCATAATATACAAAAATACACAAGATTATGTATGTCTGAAATCAATTAAAGAATTCTTAAGCATAAACAAGACAGTCAAGAAAAGCAAGCAATAATTCCCGGGAACTGCTCGCTAACGAAAACCTACCGTTCAAGTTTTAGCCCTGTTGTTTTGTAAATCTAAACAGTACAGTGAGGATGTCCTGAGCGAGCAAAGCTCTGTACTGGCAAAACGCATTTGATGTAAACAAATCACTAAACAAACGAACCAATGGTCTTCAGCAAGTTACAGGACGGAAGGCCAGCACCAGCTGGGCCACAACCCACGTCCGCAAGCGTCAGAAAGGCAGTGCCATGGGAGAGGGATACAAGCAGGTCAAGATCGGCATGGCCCCCACGAGGAGGAGCATCTTCAGCGCGCCGGACGCGGTGAAGTACGCAAACCTCACGCGCAAGAAGCTCGACGAGCTCGGCGTCAACTACGTCGACATCACGGACATCAACGAGGAGGGCCTCCTCTACGACGACGAGGACCGCAAGAAGATCGCCCAGAAGTTCAAGGACGAGAAGATCGACGGCCTCTTCCTCCCGCACGGCAACTTCGGCACCGAGTACGAGTGCGCCCGCCTCGCCAAGGAGCTCGGCGTCCCCGTCCTGCTGTGGGGCCCTCGTGACGAGGCGCCGCTCGAGAACGGCATCCGCCTGCGCGACACGCAGTGCGGCCTGTTCGCGACCGGCAAGGTCCTGCGCCGCTTCGACGTTCCGTTCACCTACATGACCAACTGCCGCCTGGACGACCCCGAGTTCAAGCGCGGCCTGTTCGACTTCCTGGCCGTCTGCAACGTCGTCAAGAAGTTCCGCAACATGCGCATCCTCCAGATCGGCCCGCGTCCCTACGACTTCTGGTCCACCATGTGCAACGAGGGCGAGCTGCTCGAGAAGTTCAACATCCAGCTGGCCCCCATCCCGCTGCCCGAGCTCACGGACGCCATGAAGGCGGCCGAGAAGGACGAGCCCAACGTGGTCGACGACGTCGTCCGCTACTGCCACGAGAACATGACCTGCGACATCTCGGAGGACCTGCTCCGCAACGTGGCGTCGCTCAAGGTCGCCATGCGCAACCTCGCCACCAAGTACGGCGCGTCTGCCATCGTCATCCAGTGCTGGAACGCCCTGCAGGGCGAGATCGGCATCATGCCCTGCGCCGCCAACTCGCTCCTCAACGAGGAGGGCCTGCCGGTCGTCTGCGAGACCGACGTCCACGGCGCCATCTCCCAGGTGCTGGCGGAGGCTGCCACGTTTGGTGACACCCGCGCGATGTTCGCGGACTGGACGGTCCGCCACCCCACCAACGACAACGGCGAGCTGCTGCAGCACTGCGGCCCCTGGCCCATCTCCGTTGCCCGCGAGAAGCCCACGATCTGCGTGCCCGTCGCGTTCACGCACAACGGCGCCGTTTCCGCCGAGGCCAAGCACGGCAAGCTCACGATCATGCGCGTCGACGGAGACCACGGCGAGTACTCGATGCTCCTCGGCCACGCCAAGGGAATCGACGGCCCGTTCACCAAGGGAACCTACCTCTGGATCGAGGTCAACGACCTCAAGAGGCTCGAGGCCAAGGTCGTGGAGGGCCCCTACATCCACCACTGCGTCGCCATCCACTCCGACATCGTCCCCATCCTGTACGAGGCCTGCAAGTACATCGGCATCAAGCCGGACCTGTACGACCCGATCGAGGACAAGGTCAAGGCGTACCTGCACGGCGAGGACGTCACGTTCGACGAGATCTAGGCGTTCGTTCCACACGTCGCACTAGCACGAAAGGAGAGTTGACCGTGAACTACAAGGCACTTGCATACGACCTGCGCAAGGACACGCTCGACATCATCATGGCAGGCGGAGGCGGCCACATCGGCGGCGACATGAGCGAGATGGAGATCCTCGTCGCGCTCTACCTCGCAGGCGAGATGAACGTGTCGCCGGAGAACATGGACGACCCGGACAGGGACCGCTTCATCCTCTCGAAGGGACACTCGGTCGAGGCCTACTACGCGGTCCTCGCCAAGGCGGGATTCCTCGACCTCGAGGACGTCAAGAAGCGCTTCTCCAAGTTCGGCTCGCCCTACATCGGCCACCCCAACAACAAGCTCAACGGCATCGAGATGAACTCCGGCTCCCTCGGCCACGGCCTTCCCGTGAGCGTGGGCATGGCCCTTGCGGGCAAGATGGACGAGCGCGACTACCGCGTGTACGTCCTGCTGGGTGACGGCGAGCTCGCCGAGGGCTCCAACTGGGAGGCCTTCGAGTCCGGCGCCATGTACAAGCTGGACAACCTCTGCGCGATCATCGACCGCAACCACCTCCAGATCTCGGGCAACACCGAGGACGTCATGGCCCACGAGAACCTCAAGGCCAAGGTCGCGGCCTTCAACTGGAACGTCATCGACGTCGAGGACGCCAACGACCTCGACCAGGTCATGGCCGCCCTCGAGCAGGCAAAGGCCTGCAAGGGCAAGCCGACCTTCATCATCGCCAACACGGTCAAGGGCTGCGGCTCGCCGATCATGGAGAACAAGGCCAGCTGGCACCACCACCTCCCCAACGCGGAGGAGTGCGAGCAGATCAAGAAGGACCTGGAGTCGAGGAAGGAGGCGCTTGAGAATGCCTAACAAGATCGCGAACAAGAAGGTCATCTGCGAGGTGCTCTCCGAGCACGCCAGGGTGGACAAGGACGTCGTCGTGCTGTGCAGCGACTCGCGCGGCTCGGCATCGCTCACCCCCTTCTTCGAGGAGTTCCCCAAGCAGTCCGTCGAGGTCGGCATCGCCGAGCAGGACCTCGTGGGCATCGCCGCCGGCCTCGCCGCCTGCGGCAAGAAGGCCTTCGCGGTGTCCCCGGCGTCGTTCCTCTCCACCCGCTCCTACGAGCAGTGCAAGATCGACTGCGCCTACTCCGACACCAACGTCAAGCTCATCGGCATCTCCGGCGGCGTCTCGTACGGCGCGCTCGGCATGAGCCACCACAGCGCCCAGGACATCGCCGCGATGTCCGCCATCCCCAACATGAGGGTGTACCTCCCGAGCGACCGCTTCCAGACCAGGAAGCTCGTCGAGGCGCTCCTGCAGGACGAGAAGTGCGCCTACGTGCGCGTCGGCCGCAACGCGGTCGAGGACGTCTACACGGAGGACGACTGCCCGTTCGAGATGGACAGGGCGACGCTCGTCCGCGACGGAAGCGACGTTCTTCTCGTCGCCTGCGGCGAGATGGTCAGGCCGGCCGTCGACGCGGCTGAGCTGCTCGAGAAGGACGGGATCTCCGCGGCGGTGCTCGACATGTACTGCGTCAAGCCGCTCGACCGCGAGGCAATCGTCAGGCAGGCGCGCAAGGTCAGCGCCGTCATCTCCGTCGAGGAGCACGCGCCGTTCGGAGGGCTCGGCTCCATGGTCGCCCAGGTCGTGGGGGAGGAGTGCCCGCGCACGTGCGTGACCATGTCGCTGCCCGACGCACCGGTCATCACCGGCACGTCCCGCGAGGTGTTCGACTACTACGGCCTGAACGGCGAGGGAATCGCAAGGCGCGCCAAGGAGGCGCTCGGCAAGTAGGACATAGGCGGGCCAAGTCCCGCTGCGTGTTTGCAAGGTAGGGTTTCGAGGAAAGGGAAGACAATGGCAATCACTAGGCGCTCGTTCTTGGAGATGTCCGCTCTGGCAGGCACGACCGCGGCACTGTCCGCGTGCGGCGGAAGCTCCAGCGACAAGTCCGGCTCCGACTCCAGCAAGTCGAGCTCCAGCAAGTCCAGCAAGAAGAAGATCCTCAAGGGCGGCGGCTCCAAGATCATCTACGTCATCACCCCCTCCGTCTCCAACCCCGCGTTCAAGGCAGAGGCCGACGGCGCGACCGACGAGGCCAAGAAGATGGGCTACGAGGTCAAGGCCAACTCGCACGACGATGACGCCAACAAGCAGTCCGAGCTCTTCGACTCCGCCATCGCCGACAAGGCTGCCGCCATCATCTGCGACAACGCAGGCGCCGACGCCACGGTCGAGGCCGTCAAGAAGGCTGCGAAGGCCGGCATCCCCACGTTCCTGATCGACCGTGAGATCACCACCACCGGCGACGCCATCGCGCAGATCATCGCCGACAACAACCAGGGTGCCTCCGACGTCGCGCAGACGTTCGTCGACGTCATGGGCGAGAAGGGCAACTACGTCGAGCTGCTGGGCAAGGAGTCCGACACCAACGCCAAGGTCCGCACCAACGGCTTCCACTCGGTCATCGACCAGTACAAGGACATGAAGATGCTCGAGCAGCAGACGGCCAACTGGGAGCAGACCGAGGCCTACGACAAGATGGAGACCCTGATCCAGACCTACGGCGACAAGATTCAGGGCGTCGTCTCTGGCAACGACACGATGCTCCAGGGCGCCTGCGCGGCCCTCTCCGCCCACAACATGACCGTCCCCGTCATCGGCGTCGACGGCTCCAACGAGGCGCGCGACCTCATCAAGCAGGGCAAGGCCACCGCGACGGCGCTGCAGCAGTTCGACGTCATCGCCCGCACGGCCGTCCAGGAGGCCGACAAGTACCTGAAGGACGGCTCCACCGGCGAGAAGGAGAAGCAGCTCATCCCCTGCGTCGTCATCACGAAGGACAACGCGGACAAGCTGAACAACTTCGTCTACACCGAGTAGCTCGGACGTAGGCGAGCACGGCTCGCTAGCAGGCTCTGTGTAATGCGGGGGCATGGGCCACCCATGCCCCCGCGGCTTTGGATGCTTTTGGCAGTGCGCATATCGAGCGCGATGCCTAGATAGGAGGAGAAAGATGAGGAAGGGGTTTCTCCCGGTGCTGGCAAGCGCACTCGTAGCGGGTGCCGTGGCACTCTCCGGCTGCACGGTCGTGCCGATAGGCCAGGAGGCAAAGTACACGGGCGAGGTCACGTTCGACGCCAAGTCCCAGTCGAAGAGCCTTTGGAAGAAGGTCGAGAACCAGGTCACGCCGAAGGCGGTCGACATCGGACAGCTCCTCACGGCAGGCGACACCTCCGGACTGACCAAGGACATGACCATCAACAAGTACAACGGCAAGAACCTCACGACGTCCAAGTACGCCGCCGGCAACAGCGTCGTCTACGCCGTCAAGGGCACGGGTACGGTCACGGAGATCAACGCGAAGGTGGCAAACAAGAGCGCCTCCTCCAAGGGAACCATGACCGTCCAGGTCGACGGCTACGCCGGCAGCAAGAAGGTCGTCATCAACGTCGGCCCCGTCATCACGGACACGTCCCTTCGTGACTACCTCGACATCAGCCTCAACGACTACAAGGACACGACGCAGTGGAGCCAGGTCTCTCAGGCAATCAACGACTACTCCCAGAAGAACGTCATCGACAAGGCCGACATCGCGAGCCTGAAGGGCAAGAAGATCAGCTTCGTGGGCGCCTTCACCGCACAGACTGGCATGACCTCCGTGAGCATCACGCCTGTGGAGATCAAGGCCGAGTAGCCGACTCGACATTAGGAAGGAGATGCATGCACATGGCAGGATA
>NZ_JBJEHW010000223.1:0-1599 GCF_051876455.1 Parafannyhessea sp. | reverse complement strand
CTTGCGAACGCGACCGTCTTTTTGGTCTGCGGTTCCCTTGCTTATTGCGAGGGAAGATTGTGTCTAGAAAGTTGGTGTAAGCCCCAAGGCATCGCCGCACACGAAACCGCGGCCGCCGCCCTAGAATCTGAAATCGCGACAGATCGGATTCGTGGAAGGGACGACGACCGCATTGGAAATCATACCAGAGGAGGCCCTCGCGGCCTCGAGGATGCCGCGCTTCGAGGACGGCACAATCAACCTGCAGGAGCTCATCCGCCGGCTGACGGAGACCGTGGTCAACGGCGTGATGGACGCCGAGGCGGACGAGATGTGCGCCGCGCATGGCAACAGCAGGAACGGGTACAGGGAGCGCAGGCTCACGACCTGCGTGGGGACGATCACGATGCGCGTCCCCAAACTCAGGACCGGGAGCTTCTTCCCCGAGGACGTGATCGAGCGCTACCAGAGGGTCGACAGGGCGCTCGTCGCCGCCGTCTCCGAGATGTACGCGACCGGCACCAGCACCAGGAAGGTGCAGCAGGTGGCGAGGGCGATGGGCGTCGACAGGCTCTCGAAGGACCAGGTGAGCGCGATGGCCAGGAGCCTCGACGAGGACGTGGAGGAGCTGCTCTCCCGCGACCTCTCCGGGCTGAGGACGCCCTACCTCTGGCTCGACGCGACGTACGTCAAGTGCAGGAGGGACGGCCGCGTCGCCTCCACGGCCGTCGTCACGGCGATCGGCTGCGACGAGAGGGGCTGGAGGCACGTCCTGGGCATCGCCGTCGTGGACACGGAGTCCTACGACTCCTGGCTCGGGTTCCTGAGGGGCGTCAGGGCGCGCGGCGTGAGCGGCGTGCGCCTCGTCACCTCCGACGCCCACGAGGGGCTGAGGAGGGCGGTCGCCGAGGTGTTCCAGGGCGCGGCGTGGCAGCGCTGCGTCGTGCACCTCATGCGCGACTGCATGCGAGAGGCGAGGGGCGGGCAGCTCAGGAGGCGTGTCGGCAGGATCGTGGCACCGGTCTTCCGAGCCAAGGACGCCGACGTCGTGCGCGCCATGTACCACCTCGCCTGCGACATGCTCCGGGAGTGCTGCCCGAAGGCGGCGCGCGTGCTCGAGGACGCCGAGCCGGACGCGCTCGCGTACCTCGACTTCCCCGCCTCGCACTGGAAGCGCCTCAGGACCAACAACCTTCAGGAGCGCACCAACCGCGAGATAAAGCGCAGGTCGAAGGTCGTGCAGGTCTTCCCGTCCGTCGCGTCCCTCGAGCGCCTCGTGGGCGCGGTGATGTGCGACCAGGACGAGGACTGGAGCGACGCAAGATACTTCGCGGAGAGGGTGATGGCCGAGCTCTACGACGAGAAGCGCGAGGGGACGAAGGCCGAGCCGCCCACCCCCGAGAGGCGGGAGGAGCTGCTCTCGATCGCCAGGAAGGCGATCGACGCAAGCCTCGAGCTTGCGGACAAGATGGAGGCAGCATAGGATAGGAGACTGATTTCAGATTCGGGACGACGACCCGGTCTCTGGCGGGAGATGCCGTTACACCATCTTTTCCGACACTACCGAGGCTCTTACTAATGTCAACGTCGCGAACGGTGGCAGCTTCCAGCTCTCTGACG
>NZ_JBJEHW010000222.1:0-1599 GCF_051876455.1 Parafannyhessea sp. | reverse complement strand
GCCGTGCGCCATGGAGAGCGAGGCTCCCATGCCAATCACGGAGTCGACGGACTTGTACGGCGCGACGGCGCCCAGCGTGTAGCAGCCGATGTCGCCGGTCACGATGGCGTGGATGCGGCGCAGCTCGCAGTAGACCAGGCGGTGCGGGCAGCCGGCGCAGAACGCGGGCGGGCGCGGCGGCAGGTCGTCGGCGGGGGCGGCGTGGCTCGGCAGCGCCTCGCCAAAGCTCGCCTGGATGTCAGAGGGGAAGATCTCGCCGGAGCGCGGCAGCGGCTTCGCGGGCGGCTCGGAGAGCCCCACGCCCATGGCCGCGATCGCGGTGCGGAAGTGGCGGCAGGTCTCCTCCACCACGTACACGCGCTCGACGGACGCCGCGAAGTCGCGGATCAGCTTGGGCGGGAGCGGCCACGTGAGGCCGAGCTTGAGCGTGGACGCGTTGGGCAGCGCCTCGCGCACGTGGTTGTACAGCGCGCCGGCCACGATGACGCCGACCTTGGCGTCGCGCATCTCGACGCGGTTGAGCTCGCTCTTCTCGGCGTAGTCGAGCAGCGCGTCCTCGCGCGCGTTGGTGGCGCGGATGCGCCCCACGGCAAACGCCGGCATCATGACGTACTTCTGCGACTGCGAGGCGTAGTCGCGCAGCGGCGCGTCCACGCGCTCGCCCGCGGGCTCCACCATCGTGCGCGTGTGCGCGATGCGCATGGTCTCGTGCAGCATGACGGGGGTGTCGAAGCGCTCGGACAGTGCGAAGGCCTTGCGCGCGAACTCGTAGGCCTCCTGCGAGTCGGACGGGTCCAGGCACGGGATGCGCGCGAAGGCCGCGTACGTGCGGGAGTCCTGCTCGTTCTGCGAGCTGTAGCACGACGGGTCGTCCGCCGCCAGCAGCACCAGGCCCGCGTTGACGCCCGTGTTCGCCACGGACATGAAGGGGTCGGCCGCGACGTTCACGCCCACGTGCTTCATGGTCACGAGCGTGCGCGCTCCGCCCATGGCGGAGCCGATGCCCACCTCTAGCGCCACCTTCTCGTTGGGCGACCACTCGCAGTAGACGTCCTTGTGCCTGACCAGGTTCTCGAGCGTCTCGGTCGAGGGCGTGCCGGGGTAGCCGGTGCCGACCCTCACGCCCGCCTCCCATGCGCCCTGCGCTATGGCCTCGTTGCCCGAAAGCAGCTGCCTTGCCATTGGTTCTCCTCTCGCCCACGCGAGGGCCGGGCCCCCTTGCCCGCGCCCCGCGGTGCCGCACGCACACTAGCACGCATCATTCTCAAGCATACTTGTTTCTGTTTTGAAAATGGACGGCACGCCGCTGGCGAACGGCCCCATCGCGCGGGCGAGAAGAACGGGGCGGAGCGGCCCGATGCCGCCCCGCCCCTGGGGTCACGCCCTGTGTCGCACCCTACGCCGCGCGGAAGCGCGCCGGCGCCCGGGGTGCGTCTTACTCGTAGTCGCCGACGGAGATCCAGCTCAGCAGGAAGTCCTTCTCGACCACGCGGCCGCGCGCGAGCTCCGCCGCCGCGACGATCGGGAACCACTGGCTCACGTATTCGACCGTGGTGCCCTGCAGCTCGCAGTAGGTGTTGAGGTAGGACTTGGCGAAGT
>NZ_JBJEHW010000221.1:0-1619 GCF_051876455.1 Parafannyhessea sp. | reverse complement strand
GGGCGCCTCGAAGCGCGTGCCGAGTCCTTCTCCCCCAACCACGCGCTCGAGCGACCGCTCGTCGCGCCCGCGGCACACCACCATCGGGATGCCCGCCGCCAGCATCGCGCGGGCCGCGCGGATCTTCGAGGCCATGCCGCCTGTGCCCACGGACGACCCGGCGCCGCCGGCCATTGCGGATATCTGCGGGGTTATCTCGCTCACGCGGCCTATGAGCCTGGCGTCCCGGTCCGTCGCGGGATTCGCCGTGTACAGCCCGTCGACATCCGAGAGTATCACGTACTCGTCCGCGTTGAGCATCGTCGCCACGATGGCGCCGAGCATGTCGTTGTCGCCAAAGTTGAACTCCGTGGTCGACACGGTGTCGTTCTCGTTCACGACGGGGACGGCCCCGAGCGCGAGCAGCTTCCCCAGCGTGTTCCTGGCGTTGAGGTACCCCTCGCGGTCCGTCAGGTCCCTACGGGTGAGAAGAACCTGCCCACAGGGCACGCCGCGCCTTGCCAGCTGCTCTGCGTACACCTCCGTGAGCGCCGCCTGTCCGGCCGCGGCGCAGGCCTGACGCCCCGGCATGTCACTCGGCCTCCTGCCGAGGCCGAGCCGCTCCATGCCCGCGGCGACCGCGCCGGAAGAGACGATGACCACGTGGAAGCCCCCCGAGGCGAGGTTGGCAGCCTGCTCGCACAGCGAGCCTATGAAGGCACGGTCGGGTCGTCCGGACTCGTCCACGAGCGTGGACGACCCGACCTTCACGACGATGACGTTTGGGGTCTCGAAGATCTCAGACATTCAGGACCTCTACCTCCCCGTCGTCCCCGCCCCCGTCGGCGAGGACGACCTCGTCCTCATCCTCGTTCAGCTCCGCGAACTCGTCCTCCTGGTCCGCCCCCTCGTAGGTGAAGGCGAAGCCGAGGATCCTGACCTCGTCCCCGTTCTTGCATCCCGCCTCCGCAAGGCGGTCGTCGAGGCCGATCCGGTCAAAGCGATGCTGCAGGTAGGCGATGGCCTCGTCGTTGTCCCAGTCGGTCTGGATGACCATGCGCTCGACGGCGCCGCCGCTGACGCGCCAGATGCCCTGGGACTCCATGCGGATGGAGATGGCGTTGTCGCGCCTGCGGCGGAGCCTCTCGGCGCTCTCGTTCAGGGCCACGGAGAGCTCCTCGGGCTCCTCGACCCTCGCGGCGCTCCTGAGCTTCCGCACCTCGGCGGAAGTGTGGATCACGAGCTCGTCAAGCCCCTCGCCGGTCACGGCGGACACCTTGAAGAACGGGCGTCCGTCCTTCTCGGCCGCGAGGCGGAGCCTCTCGACGGCGTCCTCGGTTCCCGGCATGTCGCACTTGTTCGCCACGACGATCTGGGGACGCTCGGCGAGCTCGGAGGCATATGCTGCGAGCTCCTCGTTGATCGTCCTGTAGTCCTGCACGGCGTCCCGGCCCTCGTAGCCGCCCGTCACATCCACGACGTGGAGGATGAGGGCCGAGCGCTCGATGTGGCGGAGGAACTGGTGCCCGAGCCCCTTGCCCTCGCTGGCACCCTCGATCAGCCCGGGCACGTCCGCGACCACGAACGAAGACCCGTCCTTGGCACGCACCATGCCCAGGTTGGGAACGAGCGTCGTGAAG
>NZ_JBJEHW010000220.1:5267-7429 GCF_051876455.1 Parafannyhessea sp. | reverse complement strand
ATGCCATGCACAAGCGCTACCTGGCCGTCGTCGAGGGCTCGCTGCCGCAGGGGCTCGACCGGATCGAGGCGCCCATCGGCCGCGACCGCCACGACGCGCGGCGCATGCGCGTCTCCACCTCCGGCAAGCTGGCGCTCACGCGCGTGCGCACGCTGTGCCGGCGCGGCGGTCGCTCGCTCGTGGAGCTGGAGCTGGGCACCGGCCGGCGCCACCAGATCCGCGTGCACCTCGCGCACCTGGGCCACCCCATCGTGGGGGATGCGCTCTACGGGCGTGCGCGGGGCGGGGGCGCAGGTCCTTCTGGCCCGGGGCTCATGCTGCACGCGTACCAGGAGGAGTTCGCCCACCCCGTCACGGGGGAGCGGGTCGACGTGTGCGCCGGGTGGCCGCGCCGCTTTGACGCGTACTTTGACGCGAGGGACCTTGGCGCCGTGGCTCGTTGCTAGAATGTAACCAAATGCGTGCGCCCGCGTCGCGGCTGGGGGGTCGCGCCGCGGGCGGTCACCTAGGAGAGGGGTTTTCATGGCCGATACCATGCGAGGCGTCTACACCAACCTGACGGACATCAGGCGCAGCGTGTTTCGCGAGGTCGCCAAGATCTGCTACAAGCTCGATGCCGGCGGCGAGTCCACGGAGGAGCTCGACAAGGAGTTCGACGAGCTGCCGTACAAGATCCTCCCGGGCGACGTCGCCACGTACCGCGAGAGCGTCTTCCTGGAGCGCGCCATCATCAGCGAGCGCATCCGACTGGCCATGGGCCTGCCGCTTTCGAGCATGGACAAGCCGGAGCGCGTGAGCGAGGGGTTCGAGAAGGCCGCCAACAGCGACGAGGTCTACTATCAGCCGCCGCTCATCAACGTGATCAAGTTCGCGTGCAACGCCTGCAAGGACAACGTGTACGAGGTCACCAACACGTGCCAGGGCTGCCTCGCGCACCCCTGCCGCGAGATCTGCCCCAAGAAGGCCATCAGCTTCAAGGACAAGAAGGCCTACATCGACCAGGAGAAGTGCATCAAGTGCGGCATGTGCTTCAAGACGTGCCCGTACCACGCGATCCACCACCACGTGCGCCCGTGCGCGGACGCCTGCGGCATGAACGCCATCGGCTCCGACGAGCACGGCCGCGCCGACATCGACTACGACAAGTGCGTGAGCTGCGGCCAGTGCCTCATCAACTGCCCGTTTGGCGCCATCGCGGACAAGAGCCAGATCGCGCAGGTCATCTGGGCCATCGCGCGCGGCGAGGAGGTCATCGCGGCCGTGGCGCCCGCCTTCGTGGGCCAGTTTGGCGGCAAGGGCAACGTGGGCAAGCTGCGCGAGGCCTTCAAGCTGCTGGGCTTCTCCGGCGTGGAGGAGGTCGCCCTGGGCGCCGACCTCTGCACCATCCAGGAGGCGGACGACTTCATGGAGGAGGTGCCGGACAAGCTGCCGTTCATGGGCACCTCGTGCTGCCCGGCCTGGTCGGTCATGGCAAAGCGCGAGTTCCCGGACCACGCCAACTGCATCAGCATGGCCCTCACGCCCATGACGCTGACGGCGCGCATGATCCGCATGCGTCACCCCAAGGCCAAGATCGTCTTCGTGGGGCCGTGCTCCGCAAAGAAGCTCGAGGCCATGCGCAAGAGCGTCCGCAGCGAGGTCGACTTCGTCCTCACCTTCGAGGAGATGGCTGGCATGATGGACGCCAAGGGCATCGACTACCTGGCCCTCGCCGACGACAACAAGAGCGACTTCGACGTGGCCTCCACCGACGGCCGCAACTTCGCGGTTGCCGGCGGCGTAGCGACCGCCGTCGTGAACGCGATCCACCGCCGCTACCCGGACCGCGAGGTCAACGTGGTCAACGCGGAGGGCCTGGCAGACTGCCGCAAGATGATGAAGGACGCCGTCAAGGGCAAGTACCCCGGCTACCTGATCGAGGGCATGGCCTGCCCGGGAGGCTGCGTGGCCGGCGCGGGCACGCTCGTGGCCATCAACCGCTCCGCCGCCGCGGTCAAGCACTACGCCAAGCGCTCGCCGCACGTCAACGCGACGGAGAACTCGTACCGCATGCTCGTGCCCGTGCTCGAGAAGGGCTTCACCAAGGAGGACGAGGACAACGAGGTCTCGGAGTCCATGGAGGCCACCAAGGGCGTCCCGGCCGAGCAGCCGGCCGAGCAGCC
>NZ_JBJEHW010000220.1:0-5167 GCF_051876455.1 Parafannyhessea sp. | reverse complement strand
CCGGCCGAGCAGCCGGCCGAGCAGCCTAACCAGGGCGAGAAGGGCGAGTAGCCCGAGCTGGCGCCCACGGCCGACGGCGGCGCTAAGCCGGCGGGGCCGCGGGCGCCATGCGTGCAGCCAAGGTAAAGAAGGGGGGGCCGAGAAGAGCGATCTTCTCGGCCCCCCTGCCCTGTGCTGGGTGTGACGTGTGGCTGGCCCGTGCGCTACGGCTGCTTGACGCCCGGCGTGGACGCGTAGAACGTCGCGGAGTCGAAGACGTCCTTGATGGTGTGGCCGTTGACGAAGGGGAGCGCCAGGAACTCGTCAAGCGTGTCGACGAGGTCGCTGCAGTCGACGAAGTGGTTCTTGGAGTTGCGGATGCTGGTGTCCTGTGCGCGCCAGGCCTCGTAGTTGACGTCCGTGAGGTAGTAGACGTCGTTGCCGACCTTCATGTAGACGGAATGGTGCTTGTGCAGGTAGTCGGCAAGGTCATCGTAATTTATGTCGAGTGCCTCAGCTGCTTTCTTTCCCATATCGCATCCTTTCTCGAAGGATTGGACCCTTGGATGTGTGCATCTTACCGCAGGGCGCGCGAGACGGACGCCTCCCTCGGCTTTGGTTAGGCCAACGTTATCCATCCGTACGCGGACGTTAGGATGCGGCTTTTGGTGAAATGCGGCGCGAGGGTGGGGTATAAGGGCACAAATTGCGGCGCCCCCGGACTTGCCGGGAGCGCCGCATGCGCTTCGCTATGGATTGGGACTCGTGGCAGCGGCAGCACGCCGCCACTGCCGCAGGCGCTAGTCGCCCAGCAGGACGTCCGCCAGCTGGTCCGCGTCATCCACGATGACCTTGGCGCCGGCGTCCTTGAGCGCCGCCTTGCCGCGGTAGCCCCACGACACGCACACGCAGTCCGTCTTGGCGTTCTTGGCGGTGTCCACGTCCACCTCGGAGTCGCCCACGTACACGCACTCCTCGGGCTTGACGTCGAGCGCCTCCATCACGGCGTCGACCGTGTCCGGCGCGGGCTTGCGGCGGATTCCCTCGCGCTCGCCCACGACGGCGTTGAAGAGCCCCGGGAAGTACACGGCAACGAGCTTCTGGACCTCGGCGTCGGGCTTGTTGGACACGACGGCGCGCAGCATGCCCGCCGCGGAGACCGCGTGCAGCATCTCCATCACGCGCGGGTATGGGACGGTCTTCTCGCAGTAGTTCCTGGAGTAGTGCGCGGAGAAGGTCGAGAAGACCTGCTCCTCCTGGTCCGTGGGGGTGCCCATGGGCAGCGAGCGGTGCACGAGCTGGCGCACGCCGTTGCCGACGTTGGACTTTGTCTGCTCCAGCGACTGCTCCGGGAAGCCGTTGGTGTGGAGCGCGTAGTTGACCGACGTGTGAAGGTCCTCGATCGTGTTGAGGAGCGTGCCATCCAGGTCGAAGATAGCTGCCTTGTAAGTCATGATTGCCTCTTTCCGAGGGGTCGGATGCCCTCTCCTGCGCTTGCCTCTGCGCGTGTGGGTGCCGGGGTCGCTTGCGTCTGTCTGTGTGGGTTCCGGCGTTCTCGGAAACGTTACCAGAAAAATATGTCGAAACTTTGGCATTTGCCGCGTACGCCAAAATAAGCATATCCGCAAGAAGGAATCCGCATACGGTTGAAATCCTTTGGAAACAGGTAGCTGACGTTGGGCTTACAGTCACGGTGTCCGTCCTTCTCGTCCCATGATTTGCGCCCCGTCCTGCCGCGGGCGAGAAGGACGCGGCGCCCGTGGCAGGCGCCCGGCCGCGTGTGGAAATGTTTCAAAGCGTGGGAGCTTTGCGCGGCGCGCCGTGGTGGCGGCGCAACGCTGCTAGAATGGGGCACCGCGCACGCCGCCGCCGTCTACGTTGGCGTGCCGTCATCTGCTGGTCCGCCCGTCACGGCACGGGGCGGAGGAGACGAGAGGAACAACATGGCGTTTAGCATGCACACGCACACCTGCGGCGAGCTCCGCGAGTCCAACATCGGCGAGGAGGTCACGCTCACGGGTTGGGTGTGGCACCGTCGCGACCACGGCGGACTCATCTTTGTGGACCTGCGCGACCGCGCCGGCGTCACGCAGCTGGAGTTCGACCCCGAGGTGTGCGACGAGGCGACGTTCCACGAGGCCGAGACCATCCGCTCCGAGTGGCCGATCATGGTGAGCGGCACCGTGCGCGAGCGTCCCGAGGGCCAGGACAACGAGAAGCTGGCCACGGGCGCCATCGAGGTGTACGTGACCAAGATCGTGGTGCTCAACACCTCCAAGACCCCGCCGTTCCAGATCGAGGACCACGTGGACACCGCCGAGGACGTGCGCCTGCGCTACCGCTACCTCGACCTGCGCCGCCCCAAGATGGCAGCCAACCTCAAGCTTCGCTCCGACTTCACCTTCGCCCTGCGCGAGGCATTCCACGGCAGCGAGTTCACCGAGGTCGAGACCCCGTCGCTCTTCAAGTCCACGCCCGAGGGCGCCCGTGACTTCCTGGTCCCCAGCCGCATGCAGCCCGGCCACTTCTACGCGCTGCCGCAGTCCCCGCAGCTCCTTAAGGAGCTCCTCATGGTGGGCGGCGTCGAGCGCTACTACCAGGTTGCCAAGTGCTTCCGCGACGAGGACCTGCGCAAGGACCGCCAGCCCGAGTTCACCCAGGTCGATGTGGAGATGAGCTTCGTCTCGCAGGACGACGTGATGGGCGCCCTCGAGCACGTGCTCGCCCAGGCCTTCGGCAAGATGGGCGTGGAGCTGCAGCTGCCCCTGCGCCGCATCGAGTACTGGGACGCGATGGACACCTACGGAATCGACAAGCCCGACACACGCTACGGCATGACGCTGCACGACGTGACGCCGATCTTCTCGAACTCCAAGTTCAAGCTCTTCTCGTCCGCCGCGGCGACCGAGGGTCAGTACGTCAAGGCCATCAACGCCAAGGGCGCCGGCAAGTGGCCGCGCGCGCAGATCGACAAGCTGGCCAACGTGGCCGCCGAGTTTGGCGCCAAGGGCCTGGCCTACATCGCCTTCCGCGAGGACGGCAGCGTCACGAGCCCCATCGTCAAGTTCTTCTCGGACGAGGAGATGGCGGCCCTGCGTGCCGAGATGGACGTCGAGCCGGGCGACCTCGTGATGTTCGCGGTGGCAGACCGCCTGCACGCCGACGAGATCCTGGGCGGCATGCGCTGCCACATGGCCGACGCGCTTGACGTGCCGCGCGAGGGCCACGACTTCCTGTGGGTCGTGAACTTCCCGCTGTTCCACTGGGACGAGGACCGCAAGTGCCTGGACTCCGAGCACCAGCCGTTCACCCAGCCCAACGAGGACCAGATCGACCTTCTGGACAGCGACCCGCTGGCCATGGGCTCGCACACGTACGACTTCGTCATGGACGGCTACGAGGCCGGCGGTGGCGGCATGCGCATCCACGACGCCAAGCTGCAGGAGAGGATCCTGGAGAAGCTGGGCTTCACGCCGGAGCGCGCGCAGGCGCAGTTCGGCTTCCTCATGAACGCGCTCGAGTACGGCGCGCCCCCCATGGGCGGCTTCGCGCTCGGCCTCGACCGCGTGTGCATGCTGCTCGCGGGCGCGGACAACATCCGCGAGGTCATGGCGTTCCCCAAGACGGCGAGCGGCTCCGACCTCATGAGCTCCGCGCCGTCCGAGGTCTCGGGCAAACAGCTGAAGGAGGTCTCGCTCAGGCTCCTGTAGCCTGCGGGTCACGTTCGGTTGTCACGGCAGGTTCCGCGACGACAGGCTAAAACCATGCGAGAAGAGCCCGGCAGACGGCGTTGGCACCGTCTGCCGGGCTCATTTTATGCGCGCTGAATCTGGTGCTCCCGCTTCCGGCGTCCCTGCTGCATGCGGTGGCACAACGAATCCTGCGGTCATCTAGCTGCGTGACACGTTGCTTCCTGTCGCACCGGCTCACTCGCGCAGAAGCCAGTCTCGCATCGACCAAATCGTGCGGTCGCCCACCACAGCCGTCTCCTCTGCGTTCATCACGACTGACTGCGCATTGCTACCGATGTGCAGGAGCTCGCCGACGTGCGAGAGGTGCCGCGTGAACGAGGGGCGGAACGTCGCCGAGGACTTTATCTCCACTAGCTCTGGCTTGCTTGCATTCGTGAAGTCTACGAGGTCAACCTCTATCTTGCTGTCATCGCGATAGAAGAAGAGCTGTGGCTGTCTTCCGGCGTTCTGATGGCGCTTGATTGTCTCTGCGATTGCAAGGTCCTCGTATATTGCGCCTCTTTGCGTAGAGGAGAGGAGCCGCTCCATTGTATGGACTCCCAGCAGATGACAGAGGAGGCCCGTATCGTAAAAGTAGAGCTTGGGCGTCTTGGTGAGTCGCTTGCGCAGGTTGGCATGATATGGCTGCAGCAGGAAGACTACGTAGCTTGACTCGAGGAGCGAAAGCCACGAGCGCGCAGTCTGGACGCTGATTCCTACGTCATTGGCGAGGCCCGTGAGGTTGAGGAGGTTGGAGCAGTTTGCAGCGCACGCCGCGATGAAGTTCCCGAACATGCTGAGGTTGCGGGGACTAACGTGTCCCGAGGCGTCTCGCTCGATGTAGGTGGCGATATAGTTCTCGTAATAGACCTCGGAGGGCATGTCCACGTCGTAAAGCCGTGGATATCCGCCACGCAGCACAAAGTCACTCACCTCAAGTTCTGGATCAGCAGAAAGTGCCTCCCTGAACGAGAGCGGGAGTAGCTTCAGGATGCCGACCCTGCCTGCGAGCGACTGCGTGATTTGCTTGAGTAGCAGGAAGTTCTGCGAACCCGAGAGTATGTACTGACCTGGAGTGCCAACCTCGTCTGAGACCACCTGGATTATGTTGAAGAGCTCCGGAGCAAGCTGTGCCTCATCAATGATGAGGTGGGGCGGCCTGTTACGTATGAATCCAACTGGATCATCGAGTGCCATGGAACGGGTGCCAGAATCCTCAAGGTTGACATAGCGATAGTCAGGAAAAATCGCTCGAACTAGAGTCGACTTCCCGCTCTGCCTTGGCCCAGTGATGGATACCACGGGAAACCAACCAGCATTCTTCTGTGCCCACGAGGTAATGTCGCGGTTAATCATAAGGGACCTCACAAGATGAATTCCATGGTCGTTACCTCTATATTCCCAATCGATAAGTGAAACTGACCACAATCGGTAAGTGATGGGGCGGCGCCGAGGAA
>NZ_JBJEHW010000219.1:0-7440 GCF_051876455.1 Parafannyhessea sp. | reverse complement strand
TGGGCCACCGCACTGACGAGGCCGCCGACGCGGCTGCGGTCGAGGCGGCGGACGCCGTGGCGGAGCGTGCCCACGCGGGCGAGAAGGACGCGCATGCCAAGGCAGGCGCCGGCGTGCCAAATGCGCCCGAAGCCGACTAGGGGAGTGACACTCATGCACCGTATGATGACGCGGACCCTTGGGTCCGTTCTTCTCGCCCTCGCGATCGCGCTCGCGTCGCTGGGGCTCGCCGCGACGCCCGCGCGCGCCGCGGAGTCCAAGCCTCAGGTGAGCGAGGCCCAGTGCTACGAGATCATGGACCAGAATGGCACCGTGCTCGCGAAGAAGAACGCGACAAAGCACATGGCGCCGGCATCCATCACCAAGATCATGACAGCCATGGTCGCGCTCGACGCTGGCATCGACATGGACAAGAAGTGCACCATCACCGACGAGACGTACCAGGACGGCGCGCAGCTCGCAGGCTACACCTCGAGCGACACGCCCACGTTCCGCGAGCTCATGATGGCCATGCTCGTGTACTCCGCCAACGACGCGGCAGAAAACATCGCCATCAACGTGGCCGGCAGCGTGGACAAGTTCGTCGAGCTCATGAACAAGAAGGCCAAGGAGATCGGGATGACGAACACGCACTTCGTCAACCCGCACGGGCTCGAGGAGGACGGCCACTACTCCTGTGCCCACGACCTCGCGCTCATGGGTCGCTACGCGCTCGAGCACTACTCGTTCATCGCGAAGGCCGTCACCACGCGCTCCACGACCGTGACCGTTGGGGGCACCAGCAAGACCCTCGCGTCCACGGACGACCTCATGAGCAGCTACGCCGGCCTCTGCGGCATCAAGACCGGCGCCGTGGAGTCGGGCACCACCTTCCTGGGGTCCTCCAAGCGCTGGGGCGTCCAGCTCTTCTCGGCCGTTCTCGGCTGCAAGACGCACGAGGGCCGCTTCACGGACACCGCCGCGCTCATGGACTGGGCGTACGACAGCTACCTCAAGAAGATCAGGTTCTCCACCGCGTCGCGAATCGTGCGCATGGTGACCGACCCCACGAGCCTCTGGGGCAAGCACGCGGTGGTTGCCTCGTGGGACGCCGTTGGCCGTGTGTACTCCGGGACCGACGTCACGTACGCGACCACGATGACGCAGTCCGGCGCGTTCCTTGGCGCCGGCGACCCGTTTGGCAGCAGCGTGTGGAAGCAGGGCTCGCGCGTGGTCTCGCGCGACGTGTACGCAGCCAGCGGCAAGCTGGTGCGCGCCTCCTCCTGGGACGTCTTCGCGCTGCCCCTGTTCTACAACACAAGCGACCTGATGTAGGCGAGCACGATGGATGACGGACGCGAGTCACAGGCAGACGAGAAGCGCGGCGCGCTCTACGAGGAGCACGTGCTCCTGGGCGCAAGCTTTGCGCAAAGTGAGCTCGGCGTGCCCACGACCGTGTCGTACGCCTCCTCCGCGGCGGTGGACGCCGCCGTGCGCGAGGGCTGCGTGCTCGCGGACGCAACGGGCATGCGCATACTCCTATCGTCCGGCGCCCCGCTCGAGGGCTTCCAGCAGGCGGCCTTCGCAAACGACGCGCTTTCCGTAGGCGACGTGGCCTTTGCCCCCGTGCTGCTGGGCGACGGCAGCCTTGCCTCGATTCCCCTGCTCGCACGCTCTGGCGACGACGAGCTCCTCGCCTTCGACATGAGCCCGCGCGCATCCGTCATGGCGGCATGGCTGAGCTTCGTGTCGTCAATCGAGCAGGACGGCTTTGCCCCATACCGGGACCTCGACGTCACGGACGTCAGCATGCGCCTCGTTCCGCTCGTGCTGTGGGGCCACACCGCGCCGGCCGTCCTGGGCGATTACGTCGGGGGCTCCGACGCCCTTCCCAAGCCCGGCCACGTGGCGAGCCTCATGCTCGACGGTCGCATATCCTGCGTCTGCATAGCCACGGAGCTCGCGGGCGAGAAGTGCTACCTCCTCATGGTGCCGCCCAACCTCGCGCGCGTGATCTGGCGCAGCCTGCTCTCGTTCGAGTCCGTGAGCCCCGTGGGGCTCGCCCAGCTCTGGGCGGCCGCACGCGATGCCGCGCCGTGGCTCGACACCCTTGCGACCGGCGACAAGCTTCGCCTCACGCGCGCGGATCTCGAGGAGTGGGGCCTCATGCGTGCGGGAAACGACTTCATTGGCGGACGGGCCCTCTAGCGCGCGTCTGAGTCCTTCTCCCCACGGATATAATCTGTACAGCAGTCGGATTTTGGGGAGCCAACATGAAGTACGACTTCACCACGCGCCTTAATCGCACGGGAACGGGCTCCTTCAAGTGGGACGAGATGTACAGGAAGGCCCCCGACCTGGGCTCTGGTATAGTCCCGCTCTCCGTTGCGGACATGGAGTTCAAGAACCCGCCGCAGATCAAGCAGGCCATCGCGGACTGGCTCGACGACGCGGTTCTGGGATACACGGACCCGACGGACGAGTTTCTGGACGCCTGCGTCGACTGGCAGCGCCGCAGGCACGGCTGGCAGGCGGAGCGTCACTGGATCGTCCCCACGGCGGGCGTGGTCCCCGCGCTCTTCAACGCGGTGCGGTCCCTCACCAAGCCGGGCGACGGCGTCATCGTGCAGCCACCCGTGTACTATCCGTTCTCCAAAGCGGTCACGACGCTGGACCGCACGCTCGTCACGAACCCGCTCCTGCGCACCACGCGTGACGACGGCAGCCCATACTACCAGATGGACTTCGAGGACCTGGAGCTCAAGGCTCAGGATCCCAACAACACGATGCTCATCCTGTGCAGCCCGCACAACCCCGTGGGCCGCGTCTGGAGCGCCGCCGAGCTCAGGCGCCTGCTCGACATCTGCGTCAAGAACGACGTGATCGTCGTCGCGGACGAGATTCACGACGACCTCATCATGCCCGGTCACAAGCACACGGCCATCATGTCCGTCGCGGACGTGGGGGAGTACGACCACATCCTGGTCGCCACGGCGCCCAGCAAGACGTTCAACATCGCCGGCCTGCAGGCGTCCGCGATCTTCGTCCCCAACGACGACGTGCGCGACCGCTTCCGCCATGGGCTCGAACTCGTGCCGTCCTCCGAGCTCAACTGCTTTGCCTACCCCGCCACCATCGCCGCGTACACCAAGTGCGACGACTGGCTCGACGAGCTCATCCAGGTGGTGAGCGCGAACTTCGAGTTCCTGCGCGGCTTCATGGCGTCCTACCTGCCCGAGGTCGTCGTCTACCCCATGGAGGGCACCTACCTCGCGTGGGCGGACTTCAACGCCTGGGGCCTCTCCACGGAGGAGCTGGAGTCCTTCATGGAGAAGGACGCGCTTCTCTTCCTCGACGAGGGCTACGTGTTCGGAAAGGGTGGAGCGGGCTTCGAGCGCTTCAACCTCGCGTGCCCGAGAGACGTCCTCGAGGAGTCGCTGGAACGCCTGGTGCACGCCGCCAAGGTGCGTCGCCTCGGTTCGTTCGCGGAGGGGGACCAGGCTTGAAGTATGCGATAAACGCGATAGACGTACCCGATTCCGTAGGGCCGTACTCCCAGGGAACGACCGCCGGCAGGCTCGTGTTCGCCTCTGGACAGCTCGCAATCGACCCACACGACAACGCCAGGATCATGCAGGGCGACGTTGCCCAGCAGACCGAGCGCGTCATACAGCTGGTCGAGGCCATCCTCGCGGAGGCCGACTGTACGCTCTCGGACGTGGCACAAACCACCATCTACCTCGTCGACCTCGATGACCTGGACGTCGTCAACAAGGTCTACGCGCGCTACTTCCCGATGCCTGCGCCAGCGCGGAGCGTCGTCGAGGTGTCGCGGCTGCCACTGGGCGCCCTCATCGAGATGGACTGCGTGGCCTGCAGGTAGCGTTCTTCTCGTCCGCGGCACTCGTCGCCCATGTTTTGGCACGGTGGCGTCAGACGCGGGAAAACGGGTATGATGTTTTAATAAGCGACATCGAGGGGAGAAAGGCACATGCAGCCTACCAAGAACAACGACGCGGGAGCCACCAAGATCTTCCGCATGCCCGCAACCGACGCCACCTCTCCCGACCTCATGGGCGAGGCTGCGCCTGGAAATCCCACGCTCACCATCGTTAAGGGGCCGCAGATGGGCTCCACGTTCGAGCTGACGGACGACATCGTCACCATCGGGCGCGACCCAAGCAACAGCGTGTTCCTTAACGACATGACGGTCTCGCGCCACCACGCCAAGCTTGACCTCTCCGGTCTGGGCAGCGGGTTCGCGACCATCGAGGACCTGGGCTCGCTCAACGGCACGTGGGTCGACGGCGCCATCGTCAACCGCGCCATGCTCAAGGACGGCTCCACCATCCAGGTCGGGACGTTCCGCATGATCTTCCACAGCAACAGGAAGAACGCCAGAATCGAGACCGGGAACTAAGCCATGCCCGACGCCGGATACCTCACCATCGGCAAGGTGGTCAAGCGGCTGCAGGCGCAATACCCCGACCTTTCCATCTCTAAGGTAAGGTATCTGGAAGACGAGGGGCTCCTCAACCCCTCGCGCACGCCTTCTGGCTATCGCCTGTACTCGCAGCGCGACATCCATCGTCTCGAGACCATCCTTTACCTGCAGAAGAACCGCTTCATGCCCCTCTCCGTCATCAAGAAGCACCTTGATGGGGGAGAGGTGCAGGCTGACCTTGCCGGCACGCCCTTTGCCAGCATGGAATCGGATGACGAGGACGTGGCAGGCAAGCTGCACCCCATTGACCGCATGCCCGAGCTCCTTGGCGTACCCGTCAGCTTCGTGCGCCAGCTGTCCGAGGTCGGGGTGATTTCTCTCAAGGAGTCGCCGCACGGCCGCGCCCTCGTGGACGGGAGGGACTTCCCCCTCATCAGGACGTGCAACGAGCTGCGCCACTTTGGCATAGGCCCCAAGAACCTCCGTCAGTACGTGACAGCAGCCAATCGCGAGAGCGCCATGTTCGAGCAGGCGCTCGTCGTGTACGCAAAAAAGGGCGGCGGCGTCGAGATGGAACTGACGGACGAGAGCCGCAAGCAGTTTGGCCAAGCCTTCTCCGAGATGCTTGCCCTCACGGGGCAGGTGCGCGACACGCTCATCAGGCGACAGATCTCCAACACCTTCAAGCAGATGGAGGAGTAAAATTCCCTAGTTGGAAGATTCAACGTAAAGGGAAAGGAAACCCCGTGGCAGAGAGCGACTATGCAAGCCTGATCGTAGACATTCCCGACTATCCCGAGCCAGGCGTCATCTTCAAGGACATCACCCCGCTCATGGCCGACCCCAAGGGCTTCGCGGCCGCTATCGACGACCTCGCGAACCACTTCAAGGACGAGGGCATCACCAAGGTCGTTGGCGCAGAGGCCCGTGGCTTCCTGGTAGGCGCACCTGTCGCCTACAAGCTCGGCGCTGGCTTTGTTCCCGCGCGCAAGCCGGGCAAGCTCCCTCGTGAGGTCTACTCGCAGACCTACGCACTCGAGTACGGCACTGACGAGCTCCAGATCCACAAGGATGCCCTGAACGCAGACGACAAGGTGCTCGTCATCGACGACCTCGTCGCAACCGGTGGCACCGCCGTGGCGACGGCCAAGCTCGTCGAGCAGGCCGGCGCAAAGGTCATCGGCTTCGGGTTCATCCTCGAGCTCTGCTACCTCAACCCGCGCACGGAGATTGCCAAGGCCTACGACCAGGACGTCTTCACGCTCATCAAGGTTCAGTAGCGCCCAGGGTCCGCACTCGGCATCACGACATCGACACTCATCGGGGGCACCCGTTGGATTTGGTCCAGCGGGTGCCCTATATTTATGCAAGAGAAGAACAGGTACGCTGCAGAAGGACATACGGAAGCCGAATAGCGAATGACAGATTCCAACAACAACGTCGTAACGAGGCGCCTCTCCAGGCGCTTTCAGGTCTACATGATCGGGGAGGGCCTGCTCGTGGGCCTTGCGGGCGGTGTGGTCGTCTCGCTCTACAGAATGGCCCTCTCGCACGCAGAGGCGATCCTGCGCCTAGCGGCAGGCGTGATATCCAATAATTGGATCTATCTACCGTTGTGGTTCGCGTTCCTTGTCGTCATCTGCGGCGTCGTATGCAGGCTCATGGTCCTGGAGCCCTACACCCAGGGATCAGGCATCCCACAGATCGATGCCGAGGTCATTGGCAGGATCGACATGCCCTGTTGGCGCGTCCTTCTCACCAAGTTCGTGGAGGGCACGCTCTGCGCGCTCGGAGGCCTCTCGCTTGGACGCGAGGGACCGAGCGTCCAACTTGGCGGCATGGCCGGCAAGGCGGTCTCCCAGGTCATGGGGCGCGAAAGGGGAGAAGAGCGTCTTCTTACCACCTGTGGCGCCGCCGCGGGCATGTCAGCCGCCTTCAATGCGCCGCTGACGGGCGTGCTCTTCGCAATCGAGGAGATCCACAAGGAGTTCAACGGACCGCTCATCGTGTCCGTCATGGCAGCAGCCATCAGCTCCGACTTCGTGGTGTCTCAGGTGCTAGGCGTCAAACCGGTCCTGCAGTTCGTGTTCCAGGCCGACCTGCCGCACAAGAGCTACCTCTTCGTCATCGTCCTCGGCATCCTTTGTGGCCTCGTCGGCGCAGCGCACAACGTGGGCATGTTCGCCATGACGGACCAGTTCGACAAGATCAAGAAGCACGCACCGTACACGCGTCTCATCATTCCGTTCCTCGTGTCCGGCGTCGTGATTTTCATCGCTCCCGACCTCGTGTGCGGTGGAGACGCCATCGTCGAGAGACTGGCACACCAGAGCGAGCTCGCCATCGGTACGGTCGCCCTTCTCCTACTAGGCAAGTATCTCTTTACCACGCTCTGCTTTGGCTCGGGCGCACCTGGTGGAACGCTCTTTCCGCTCTGCGTCATGGGAGCGCTCTTCGGATGCCTCTTCGGAAAGCTTTCCGTCAGCTTCCTCGGGCTTCCTTCCGAGTACCTTAACAACTTCATCGTGCTCGGCATCGGTGGCCTCTTCGCGTCAGTCGTTCGTGCGCCCGTAACGGCCGTCGTGCTCGCATTCGAACTCACCGGCAGCCTGGACGCGCTGCTTTCCGTCTCCATCGTGTCGATACTCTCGTATGTGACGGCAAATCTGCTGCGTGTTGACCCCTTCTACGAGCACCTGCTTTCGCGGCTCCTCGGCAACATGGGCCCAAGTAAGCCCAATCGCCTTGAAAGGGGCGAGAAGACCTTGGAGACCTTTGTCGTGGGCGCGGGATCGCCGGCAGAGGGCAAGACGATTGCCGAGGTTCCCTGGCCTAGCTCTGTCCGCGTCGTCCTGATCGACCGCGCGGGTAACGAGGTCATCCCGACCGGCAAGGTGAGGCTGGAGGCATTGGACAGCCTCTTGCTCATCATGAACACGGAAGGACATGACAGTACACAGGATCAGCTATGGCAGATTCTTGGAAGTTCTCTCACGTCAAACTGGCGCCCAAAGTCA
>NZ_JBJEHW010000218.1:0-1638 GCF_051876455.1 Parafannyhessea sp. | reverse complement strand
GGTCAGCTATCTGGCAGTTCTGGCCATCCTCACCGTCGTGTTCACCGTGGCGCTGCGCCACCGGGTCTCCGCGTACCAGCAGATGCTGGACCGCTTCCACCAGGGCAGGGCGCGCAAGTAGGGGCGGCAGGCGCTGGCGGGCGCTGGCGGGCACCCGTCACCACCCCCTACCCGCGGCGACGCGCGTCCGCGTTGACCCGATCGTTCCAGCCGGTCGGCACGCAGCCCAGGTCACGGGCAGCACACGTGGCCTCGGCCACGGCGTCGTAGGCAAGGGCCATGCCGTCGGAGTCGCTCACGTACTGGGCCACGTGGTCGCGGCCGATCCCGAGCTGGCCCGCCTCGGCCGCGGCGTCGATGTTGGCGCCCAGGAACACAAACTCCCAGCCCTGGCGCCGGTAGCCCTCGACCATGCGGCGCACGCGGCCGTAGCCGTAGCGGTGGCTGGCGTTTTCCAGCCCGTCGGTTATGACCACAAAGACCACGTGCTCCGCGCGGTAGCCGTCCGGCTGGTAGCTCTGCACCTTTGCCGTGTGGCTGATGGCCCCGCCCAGCGCGTCCAGCAGGGCGGTGCAGCCGCCGGGTCGGTAGTCCCCGCGGCCGAGCGGACGCACCTCCCGGATGGGCCTGCGGTCCACGGCCACGCGCGAGCGGTCGCTAAAGAACACGACGGAGACGTTCGCCTCCCCGTCCAACCTGCGGTTACGCTCGAGCGTGGAGTTGAAGCCGCCCACGGTGTCGCTCGCCAGGTCGTACATCGAGCCGCTCTCGTCCACCACGAAGACCAGCTCCGTCAGCCCGCGGCGCACGCCGCCGCCAAGGCTCAGGACGTCGCGATCTTCTCCCCCGCGTGCTTCCGACCTGCCGTGCTTTGCGCTTGCCTTGCGTCCGTAACCTGCCATGATGGCTCCCCTCCGGGCGTGTTTGCCGCCCTTGACCTCGTGTTGCCACGAGTCTAGGGACGGCGGGGTGCCTTTGGGTAAACTGCGAGGCTACATCTGGAGGCTCTGGCCGACGCACGCGCCAGCGGGCGCAGGCGGCGCGGCTACGAGACGCCAAGCAGCTGCTGGTCGTGACGGAAGAGCGCGCGGTTGATCGCGTCCACGTCGTGCACGCCGCGGCCGATGTAGAACTCCACGATCACGTCGAACTTGCTGTTGTGCGCGAGCGAGTAGCCCGCGCGGCCAAGCAGCAGCCGCGTCTGCCCAAGGTCGAGCCCCAGCGCCACGGCGAGCGCCAGCACCACGCGCTTGCTGGGATGGATCTTGCCCGACCGCAGCTTGCTGAAGTACTGCCGCGTCAGGTTCGCGCGGTTGTAGACCTGCGCGTCCGTGAGCCCGCGCGCGTCGATCATGGAGAACAGCGTCTCTGGGAAGGAGGCGTCAAGGTTGCGGAGAAGATCGTCAGTTCCGCCTCGGGATCGTCTGCCTGCGGCATGGGCGCCGCGGCAGACACGGCAAAGTCCGCGCCACCGGCAGCAGGCTCCGGCGCCGCGGCAGATTCGGGCGCAGCGGCCCCGTCCCACGACGCGGCCTCCCCTAGCCCCAGCTCGCGCGCGAGGTCGCGCCGGCCCCGCGGATGGAGGCGCTCGGACTCGTCCACGTAGGCCTGGCCGATGTACTCCTCCAGCTCCGCGTC
>NZ_JBJEHW010000217.1:0-7572 GCF_051876455.1 Parafannyhessea sp. | reverse complement strand
GGCCATCTCACGCTCGCCCTGCAGGACGTTGATCTCGACGGACGTCTGGTTGTCGGCGGCCGTGGAGTAGATCTCGGTCTTGGAGGTCGGGATGGTCGTGTTGCGGTCGATCATCTTGGTCATCACGCCGCCCATGGTCTCGACGCCCAGGGAAAGCGGGGTGACGTCCAGCAGCAGGATGCCCTCGACATCGCCGGTGAGCACGCCGCCCTGGACGGCCGCGCCGTCAGCGACGACCTCGTCCGGGTTCACGGACATGTTCGGCTGCTTGCCGGTCATCTGCTTGACGAGCTCCTGCACGGCGGGCATACGGCTGGAGCCGCCGACGAGGATGACCTCGTTCACGTCGGAGATCTGCAGGTTGGCGTCGCGCAGCGCCTTGGTCACAGGTGCCTTGCAGCGGTCGAGAAGATCGCGGGTGATGCGCTCGAACTCCGCACGGGTCAGCGTGTAGTTCAGGTGCTTCGGGCCGGTCGCGTCAGCCGTGATGAACGGCAGGTTGATGTCGGCCTGCTGCGCGCTCGAGAGCTCCTTCTTGGCGTTCTCCGCGGCCTCCTTCAGGCGCTGCAGTGCCATCGGGTCCTTGCGCAGGTCGATGCCGTTCTCCTGCTGGAACTTGTCTGCCATCCAGTCGATGACCTTCTGGTCCCAGTCGTCGCCGCCCAGGTGGTTGTCGCCGTTGGTCGCGAGGACCTCGACCACGCCGTCGGCCAGGTCAAGCAGGGACACGTCGAAGGTGCCGCCGCCCAGGTCGAACACGAGGACCTTCTGGTCGATGCCCTTCTTGTCCAGGCCATAGGCGAGTGCCGCGGCCGTCGGCTCGTTCACGATACGCTTGACGTTGAGGCCAGCGATCTTGCCGGCGTCCTTGGTGGCCTGGCGCTGGGCGTCGTTGAAGTAGGCCGGGACGGTGATGACCGCGTCGGTCACGGTCTCGCCCAGGTACTTCTCGGCGTCCTGCTTCATCTTGGAGAGGATCATTGCGGAAATCTGCTCGGGCGTGTAGTCCTGGCCATCGATCTCGACGACGGCGCGGTTGCCAGTACCGCTCTTGACCTTGTACGGGACGGTCTTGAGCTCGGAGCCGACCTCGTCGTAGCGACGGCCCATGAAGCGCTTGATGGAGAAGACGGTGTTCTGCGGGTTGGTGACGGCCTGGTTCTTTGCGGCCTTGCCAACGATGCGGTCGCCGTCGGGACGGAAGCCCACGACGGACGGAGTGGTGCGGTCACCCTCGGAGTTCACGATGATGGTGGGCTTGCCACCCTCGAGGACGGCCATTGCAGAGTTTGTAGTACCAAGGTCGATGCCAAGAATCTTTGCCATGGTGTTGTTCCTTTCTGTTCTTCCCCAGGTCGCTTTCGGGGCCGAGGGTCCTATGTTCTGCGTTGTACATTTCTCATTGTTCCCATGCGCTTCGATTCTATACATAATCTAAGTCTTCATACATTAGATTTTTTGAAATCCGCATTATAGGGTTGCCCACACCCCGGGGCACCCTGTCAAATCCCACAGAAATCTTTGCGTTTGTGCACGTAGACGGTGCCATTTGACCTTCCCGTCCCACTCGTGCGACCATCGGTCACATGCACGTGCAAGGGCCACCCCGGCCCAAAAACTTTTGGAGGGCAAGAAGATCATGAAGCTCCTCATCGCATCCGACATCCACGGCGCGGCCTCCTGGTGCTCGCGCCTCATGGACGCCATCGACGCCGAGCAGCCGGACCGCGTCGTGCTGCTGGGCGACCTTCTGTACCACGGCCCCCGCAACGACCTTCCGGAGGACTATGCCCCCAAGGAGGTCATCGCCATGCTCAACGGCATCGCCGACCGCGTGATTGCCGTCCGGGGCAACTGCGAGGCGGAGGTCGACCAGATGGTCCTGGACTTCCCCTGCATGGCGGACTACGACGCGCTCTGGGACCCGGCGGCACCCAACCCGCAGGCGGCCGGCACCGGCCGCGAGCTCTTCTTCACGCACGGCCACATCTGGGGCCCCGGCATCCACAACTCCGTCGACCACATGCCGACGCTGCCCGCCGGCGCCGCGATCGTCTATGGCCACACCCACAAGAAGGTGAGCCTCGCGAGCGACGCCAACCCCGGAATCTGGTGCTTCAACCCCGGCAGCGTGGGCATCCCCAAGGACGGCTCGCACAGCTACGGCATCTACCTCGACGGCACGTTCGAGCACCGCATCCTCGGGTAGCTCGACAGGCGGCATCGGCGGCGGGCGCTGGCATCGACCGGCAAACGCAGGCGGGCGAGAAGGACTTGCGGCCATGGCCGTTTGTCCTTCTCGCCCGCGTCTTTTATTTGCCCGCGCCGTCTTGCGTTGGGAGCGCGCTACGCCTTGTCTGCCTTGGGCATCTTCGCGTACGCCACGAAGCAGAGGATCATCTGGATGATGAGGAAGAGGGCGTACGCGATGAAGAGCACCATCGCCACCGCGTAGAGGATGCCCGCCACCAGCGCAAACGCGCGCTTGCTCATGAAGAACGCCAGCGCGTTGAAGATGACGGCCACCAGCGTGAGGAGGAGGTGGGGCATCACGAGCATCGTGGCGATGCCGGCGCCTGCCTGCGCGGCGCTGTCGGAGCCCACGGCGCCCGCCGCGCCGCCGCCAAACCAGTACCAGAGGCTGTAGACCAGATACGCCGCGCCGAGGACCAGCGCGACCAGGAGGAGCTTGTTGCGTTTCATGTTGGAGCCTGCCTTTCGGTTGCCTTGCTATCTTCACGCAGGACGCGGGCGCATGCGCACCCGCGTCTCACGCCGTTACCGCCTGACCGTGCCTGGCGACCTGCCGCCTAGCTGTCGAGCCCGTACTGCGCCTTGGACTCGACCTTGCCGTCCATGAACGTGATGGTCGCGTTGGCGCCGACGGACTTGCCCGACCACATATATATCTGCGAGGTGTGGTCCGCGACCTTGGTGTCGCTCGTGAGCTCGCCGTCGCCACCCATGACCTGCTTGACCTGGTCGTACGTCATGCCGGTCTGGACCTGGTTGTACTGGTCCATCGTGATCTGGACGGACGAGCTTCCGCTCACGCCCGCCTGGGCCTTGTTGACGACCTTGTCGTTCTCGAACGTGACGGTCGCGACGCCAAAGCCGTCGGACTCCCACTCGTAGATCTTGGAGGTGACGTCGCCCACCTGGGTGGTGGACTCCTCGGTGCCGTCGGACCCGATGATCTGCTTGACCTGGTCGTAGGTCATGCCGTTCTGGATCTGCTTGAACTTGTCTGCGTCGATCTTGGTGCTGTCCTTGGAGCTGGACGACGCCTTGCTGTCGCTCGAGGACTTCGAGCTGGTGGAGGTGGTCGTCTCGCTCTTGCTGCCAGAGTCGCTCGACCCGCCGCAGGCGGTCATGCCCATGGACATGGCGGCCACAACCGCGATCGTCGCGACAAGGAGTCCGCGCCCCCTGCGCCTGGAAGTCCCGCCCACGTTGTTCGCCTTCGACATCATCCGCTCCAATCATCCTCATGGCCGACAGGGGCGACGCCACGCGCGTCCATACGACCGCAACGGGCCGCAGCCGGACACGTTTGCGTGCCAACTCGCACGAACGATGTTAGGTTTCAGGATTCGATAAGTCCTCTGCTGGCAGCAGAGTCGGGCAAATTGGGCGCGGAGCGGAAGGAAGGCACAAGCGCGTCAGCAGTTTGGTAGCGCAAACGCCACCACGAGCACGATCGCCACAAAGGCAACCACGAGCCTCAGCAGGTGCGCGCCCTCGCGAAGCAACAGGGTGCCAAGACGGCCGCCCGGCACTGCGTAGCGACCGGCCGACGTCAGGCAGCAAGCGGGCTCCCAGCCAAAGGCAAGCGCAAACCACGCCGCCATGACGAGGCACAGCACGGCCGTGAACGTGTCGAGCAGCGACTTGCCGAGCATCAGGATCGAGGAATAGACCAGCAGCGCCGCACCGAGCGCGGCAAACAGGGCGAGAAGGACGCAGGCCACGCGCTCCCCCACCCCTGCGGAGCGGAAGGCATGCCAAAGTTCCGCGGGGCTTGCGGCCGGTACGGCCGCCTCGCGGAATCTGGCCCGCAGGCTTCCGCCGGAGGGAACGGACGCCGCCGGTCGTGCCGCAGGCCGTGCCGCGGCCGGCGAGGGCTGCGGCGGGCACGCCGCCTCGAGCGCACGCGAGAGCTCGCCCACGCTCTGGTAGCGCGCGGACGGCTCGAATGCGGTTGCCTTATTGATGACCTCGCGCACGGACGCAAGCACCTGCGGCGAGTCCGCGGCGGATTCGAACGCCGCGCCGGACGGGTCGAGCGCCGTGAGCGCGTACGCGAGCAGCCGCCCGAGCGAGAACACGTCCGACCTTGCGTCCGTCTGCGCAAAGCCGTACTGCTCCGGCGCGGCAAAGCCCCAGGTGCCCAGGCGCGTCGTGTCGTGCGTGGCGCCCTCGACGCGCACGCGCGCGATGCCCAGGTCGATGAGGTGCGCGCCGTCCGAGGCCACCACGACGTTGCCCGGCGTCACGTCGCGGTGCACCACGCCCGCGGCGTGCAGCGGCGCGAGCGCCTGGCAGAGCTGCCGGACCAGCAGCACCGCACGACCCGCCTCGAGCGGGCCGCCATCGCGCACGAGCTGCGCCAGCGTCGGGCCGTCCACAAAGTCGTACACGACCACGAGCGCGTCGGGCAGCCTATAGATTTCGCGCACGCGCGGCAGGCGAGAAGCGCCTTCCGCCCCGCTCGCGGCCACCTCCCTGAGCGCATGCCACGCCCGCTCGTTGGCAAGCCCCGTCGGCATGCGCTTGCGCACGAGGAGCGTCGGCTCCCCGGCTCGTGGCTCCCGGCGCACCACGAGCTCCGTCATGCCGGCCTCGCCCTCCGCAAGCGTGCGCACCGGAGAGAACGAGTCGTCCAGGTCAAGGGCCTCAAGCAACGCCTCGTCCTCGGGGTTGGAACCTTCCGTCACTTGGAGGCCTCCGCGGGGCCGGAGCCGATGGTCTTCTCGCCCAGGCGAAAGAGCTCGTCGTCGCACTCGAAGCGCGTGTAGCCGTGCTCCAGGCAGAATATGATCACGGCGTCGCGGCGCACCTTGCAGTAGAGCTCGGAGTGGCCGGCGCGGCGCAGCAGGCGCTGGGCCTCGCGCAGGTCGCAGCCAAAGCCAAACGCAAGGGCGATGGCCGTGTCGCGGCTGGGGCCGCGCACGCCCTGGAACACCTGGTAGCCAAACGATGGGTTGACGCCGCTTGCGCGCAGGACGCCCGCACGCGTGAGGCCCTTCTGCCCCAGCAGCGCGTGCAGGTAGGCGGCAAGGTCGCGCTCGCCCACCTGCGTCCGCTCCAGGTACTCCTGCGGCGTGGCGCTCGCGAGCAGGCGGGCCAGCAGCTCCTCCGTGAGCGGCTCGCGGTCGGCGGCGCCGGCCGCTTCCGCGGAGCCCGCGCCGGCCCCCTGCGCCGCGCCCGCGTCCATGCTAGGCAAGCGCGGCCTCGCGGCCGAGGGCGAACGCCTTGAGGTTAGCGTCCACGGTCTTGGGCGGGACGCGGCGCCTGATGGCGTCCTCCCACTCGCCCACCGCAAACGGCAGCGCCGTGGAGAGCGCGCCCACCAGCACCACGTTGGTGGAGCGGGGGCTGCCGGCCTCGCGCGCGATGGCACCCGCGTTCATGCGGACGGCTCCCAGCGCGTCCAGGCGCCCGTCCACGCCCTCGGGCATGGTTGCGTTTCCTATGTTGACGGGCACGGGGGTCACGACCTCGTCGTTAACGAAGAGGCGCCCGCCCTCGCGCAGGAACTGCTGGTTGCGCAGGGCCTCTATCGCCTCGAAGGCCACCAGCACGTCCGCCGTGCCGGGGTCGCAGATCATGCTGTCCACGTGCCGGCCCATGCGGATGATCGTGCTGACGGAGCCGCCGCGCTGGCTCATGCCGTGAATCTCGGACACCTTCACGTCCAGGCCGGCCTCGCTCGCGCACATGGCCAGGATGTTGCCGGCAAGGATCGTGCCCTGCCCGCCCACGCCCACGAGCAGGACGGTCATGGTCTTCTCGAGCGTCACGCGCTCCCCGAGCTCGATGGTCGAGGCCTCTGCGGATGCGGTTGCGTGTGGCATTGCTACTCCTCCTCGAACGCGATGCAGCCAAACGGGCAGCTCTGCACGCACTGGTTGCAGCCGATGCACTGCGTGGGGTCGATCTGGGCGGTGCCGTCCTCGGCCTTGCCCAGGGCCGGGCAGCCAATCTGGATGCACGAGCCGCACTTGCGGCAGTCCGTGATCTTGGGCGCCGGGCGCGTGGAGCGGTCGACCAGGCGGCACGGGCTCTTGAAGATGATGACGCTCAGCCTGTCCGTGTGCGACGTGGCCGCCTTGAGCGCGCGGCGGATCGCCTTGAGGTCCTGCGCGTCCACGACCTCGACCTCGTCCACGCCGATGGCGTTGCACAGCGCAACCAGGTCGAGCGGCTTGCCCGCCGGCCGGTCGAGCATGCTGGGCTTCTCCGCCGCGTCGATCAGGGGAGAAACCCGCGCCGCCTGCTCCGTGAGCGTCAGCCCGTTGACGGGGTTGCCCTGGGTGCCGGTCATGGCGGTCGTGCGGTTGTCCAGGATGCAGAGCGTGCCCTTGCCGCCGTTGTAGACGGTGCCGAGCAGGCTCGTGATGCCGGAGTGCGCGAAGGTGGAGTCGCCTATGACGCCCACGACCGGCCTGCCCGTGCGCTCCGGCGCGCCCGCGAGCTCCATGCCGTGCGCCATGGAGAGCGAGGCTCCCATGTCAATCACGGAGTCGACGGACTTGTACGGCGCGACGGCACCCAGCGTGTAGCAGCCGATGTCGCCGGTCACGATGGCGTGGATGCGTCGCAGCTCGCAGTAGACCAGGCGGTGCGGGCACCCGGCGCAGAACGCGGGCGGACGCGGCGGCAGGTCTTTCGCCGGTGCGGCGTGGCCGGGCAGCGCCTCGCCAAAGCTCGCCTGGATGTCGGAAGGGAAGATCTCGCCGGAGCGCGGCAGCGGCTTGGCGGGCGGCTCGGAAAGCTCCACGCCCATGGCCGCGATGGCGGTGCGGAAGTAGCGGCAGGTCTCCTCCACCACGTACACGCGCTCGACGGACGCCGCGAAGTCGCGGATCAGCTTGGGCGGGAGCGGCCACGTGAGGCCGAGCTTGAGCGTGGACGCGTTGGGCAGCGCCTCGCGCACGTGGTTGTACAGCGCGCCGGCCACGATGACGCCCACCTTGGGGTCGCGCATCTCGACGCGGTTGAGCTCGCTCTTCTCCGCGTAGTCGAGCAGCGCGTCCTCGCGCGCGTTCGTGGCGCGGATGCGGCCCACGGCAAACGCCGGCATCATCACGTACTTCTGCGGCTGGGAGGCGTAGTCGCGCAGCGGCGCGTCCTCGCGCGTGCCCGCAGGCTCCACCATGGTGCGCGTGTGCGCGATGCGCATGGTCTCGTGCAGCATGACGGGCGTGTCAAACCGCTCGGACAGCGCAAACGCCTGGCGAGCGAACTCGTAGGCCTCCTGGGAGTCCGAGGGGTCCAGGCACGGGATCCGCGCAAAGGCCGCGTACGTGCGGGAGTCCTGCTCGTTCTGCGAGCTGTAGCACGACGGGT
>NZ_JBJEHW010000216.1:0-1666 GCF_051876455.1 Parafannyhessea sp. | reverse complement strand
GCGGCGAAGCGCTTGTCCTTGAACTTCTTCTTGAGCGACTTGAGCGGCATGTCCATGACCGATCCGGACGGGCGCATGTGCGCGGCCGCCTGGATGAGGCCGGAGACCTCGTCGCACTCGAAGAGGACCTTCTCCATCTTGAGCTCGGGCTTGGGCAGGTCCTGGTTCATGTCGCTGTTGTGCGTCATGATGGCGTGCGCCAGGTAGGGGTTGGCGCCGGCCTCGGCCAGGAGCTCGGCCGTCTTCTGGGTGTGCAGCTGGTCGTCCTGCCACATCTCCCAGTCGAGGTCGTGCAGGAGGCCGACCTGGCCCCAGAAGTCCACGTTCTGCGGGTCGTACTTCTGCGCGAAGTGGCGCATGAGGCCCTCGAGCGTCTCCGCGTGGCTCACGTGGAACGGGTCCTTGTTGTACTTGGTCACGAGTGCGAAGGCCTCGTCGCGGGTGAGCCCGCTCTCGAGCTTGTCGCCCTCCGCAGCCTTTGCCTCGATGGCAGCCTTGACGGCGTCGCCCATGGCATCCCCCTCCTGGGCAGGGGCCTCGTCCTTCTCCCCCGCCGCATCGCTCGCGTCATCGGCCTCGGCCTCTGCCGGCGCCTCCTGCTGGGCCTGGGCCTCTACCTCGGCGGTCGCGCCCTTCTCCGCATCGGAGAAGAGCGAGTCCACGTTGGCGGCGGCGTTGTCCGTACGTGCGCCGCTGACCTGGCGCGCGATGTCCTCCTTGGTCACGGCCTCCGGCTTCATCTGCGGGAAGAGCAGCACGTCGCGGATCGCGGGCTGGTCGCAGAAGAGCATCATCATGCGGTCGATGCCGTAGCCGATGCCGCCAGCGGGAGGCATGCCGTACTCGAGGGCGCGCACGTAGTCATAGTCGTAGCCCATGGCCTCGTCGTCGCCAAGGCCCTTGGCCGCAACCTGCTCGGCAAAGCGGCCGGCCTGGTCCACCGGGTCGTTGAGCTCGCTGAACGCGTTGGCGTACTCATGGCCGCAGATCACGAGCTCGAAGCGGTCGGTCAGGCGCGGGTCGTCGGCCTTGCGCTTGGCGAGCGGGCTGACCTCCTCGGGGTAGTCGCACACGAAGGTCGGGTTCACGAGCGTCTCCTCGCCCAGCTCGTCGTAGAGCTCGAACAGGAGCTTGCCGGCGCCCCAGCTGTCCTGGGTCTCGATGCCGTGGTCCGCGCAGAGCTTGCGCAGGTGCTCGACGGGCGTGTCCATGTCGACGTGCTCGCCCACGACCTCGGAGGCCACCTCGGAGAGCGCCACGGAGCGCCAGGTGCCGCTCATGTCGACGGGCGTGCCCTGGTACGTGATGACCTCGTGACCCTCCTCGCAGCCGCAGACCTCGCGCGCGATGGTCTTGAACAGGCCCTCGGTCAGGCGCTTCATGCCGTCGAGGTCGCTGTAGGCGCAGTAGGCCTCCATGGTGGTGAACTCGGGGTTGTGCGTGAGGTCCATGCCCTCGTTGCGGAACTGGCGGCCGATCTCGAACACGCGCTCCATGCCGCCCACGATGAGGCGCTTGAGCGGCAGCTCGGTGGCGATGCGCAGGTAGAAGTCGCGGTCGAGCGCGTTGAAGTGCGTGACGAACGGCTTGGCGTTGGCGCCGCCCATGATCGCGTGCATCATGGGGGTCTCGACCTCCATGTAGCCGTCGGCCTCCATGTAGCGGC
>NZ_JBJEHW010000215.1:0-1677 GCF_051876455.1 Parafannyhessea sp. | reverse complement strand
GGGTCGCCCTGCAGCACGTAGATGCGGTCCGCCATGGTGACGGCCTCGTCCACGTCGTGCGTGATGGCCAGCGTCGCCATGCCCAGCTCGCGCGACATCTGGCAGTACCAGCTGCGCATGTCCGTGCGGGTCAGGGCGTCCAGCGCGCTGAACGGCTCGTCCAGCAGCGTCACGTCGTTACCCATCAGGTACGTGCGAAGGAACGCCGCGCGCTGGCGCATGCCGCCGGAAAGCTCGCTCGGCCACATGCGCTCCGTCCCGGCCAGGCCAAAGCGCTCGAACAGCGGCTCGGCCTTGGCGCGGGCGTCCGCCGCCGGCATGCCCGCCAGCACCAGCGGCAGGCACACGTTGTCCACGATCCGCTTGTTGGGCAGCAGCAGGTCCTTCTGGAGCATGTAGCTCACATGCCCCGGTTGGCCCGTCACGTCCGTGCCGTGGAGAAGGACGCGCCCCCTCAGCGGCGTGGTGAGTCCGGACAGCGCGTGGAGGATGGTCGTCTTGCCGCAGCCGGAGCGGCCGACGAGGCACACCACCTCGCCGGCGCCCAGCGTGAGCGACACGTCCTCCACCACGATGTGCTCGCCCTCGTCCCAGCTCAGGGTGAGCCCCCGCGCCTCGAGCGCCGGCACCGCGGCGCCGCCGGCAGCCGCACCGGCGCCGGCCACGGCGTCCACGTCCTTCTCCCCCGCGTCAGACATGCGCGCTAAGCCTCCAGGTAGTCCATGGTCCAGCCGGAGTTCACGTCCAGCTTGTTCTCGACCAGGTTCTTGTCGTTCAGCCACTCAAAGTAGCGCGCCCAGCGGGCCTTGTCGATCACGCCCCAGGTCTTGGCGTCGGACTGGTACTGCTTTGCCAGGTATTTCGCGGATGCCTGCACCAGCTTGTCACTAAGCTCGGGCGCCTCCTTCACCAGGATCTTGCCGGCGGCCTGCGGGTGCTTGATGGCGTACTCGTAGCCGCGCTTGGCCGCGCGCACAAAGGCCTTCACCACGTCCGGGTGCTTCTTGGCAAAGGCGTCGTTTGCCGCGATGACCGGCGTGTAGAAGTCGAACACCTTGTCCATGCTCACAAAGCTGAAGTAGTTGACGGGGTAGTTCTGCACCTTGGCGTTCTGCACGGCCCAGCCCTCGTACACCCACACGCAGTCGAACATGTTGGCCTTCAGGCCCGCCACCTCGTCGTCCACCTCGTACGGCACCTGCTTGAGCTTGGAGTAGTCGCCGCCGTCGGATTCCATCACCTGCTTGATGGTGGCCTGCTCCACGGGCATGTTCCACGTGGCGTAGGTGTGGCCCTCCATCTTCTTGGCGCTGGTGATGCCGTCGGCCTTGCGGCTCATGATGCCGCTCGTGTTGTGCTGGATGATGGCGGCCACGGCCTCGATGGCCACGGGGTTCTTGGAGCTCAGCGCGTTGGCGATGTAGTCCTGGTAGCTCACGCCCAGCTGCGCCTGGCCGGACCCGATCATGGCCTCGGCCGTGCCGTCGGCCGGCTGCACGATCTTGACCGTGAGCCCCTCGTCCTTGAAGTAGCCCTTCTCCTGCGCCACGTACAGGCCCGTGTGGTTGGTGTTGGGCGTGTAGTCCAGGCAGAACGTGATCTTGGCCGCGGAGCCGTAAACCTTCTTGTCCGTGGAGGCGGAGCCACTCGTGCTGGAGTCCGCGCCCTTGCCGTTGT
>NZ_JBJEHW010000214.1:0-1684 GCF_051876455.1 Parafannyhessea sp. | reverse complement strand
CAGTCATCGCTGTCACTTTCCTTCTTGTTGTCTGACGTATCTGCCGGAGAGTCGGGCGCCGGTGCGGTGTCGGCCTCATCGGCGGCGGCCTTGCTTGCGGCTGCCTTCCTCTGGTCCGGCGTCATGCGCTCGAGCTCGTCAAACTTCTCGATCAGCGTCTTCCAGCCGTCGAAGTGCGTGATGTCCCACAGGGACTGCGCGGCGGCGCGCGCGTCGGCCGGGTGATGCAGGTTGATGCTGTCGTTCAGGATTTGCTGGAGCGTGGAGACCGCGAGGTCGGACGGGCCGTAGTTCTCCTTTGCGCGCTGGAGGCGCTTGGCCGCGTCCGCGCTCGTGAGGTGTGCGAACGCGTGGCCGTGTCCCGTGCGGTGGCCAAGCTCGTGGAGCTCCTCATGCGGGTTTGCATAAACGTCATCCGGGTCAAAGTCCTCGTACACGGCGTAGTGAGCGGCCGCGAGGTCGTACATGCCCTGTGCGATGAGGACGTTCGCGCGGAATGCGTGGTAGCGGGCCAGGTCAATCGCGCGCGTGATCATGGGGTAGGCGTCCTCGATGTCCTGCTGGACGGCGTCGAAGTCGAGCATCGCCTCGTGAGACATCGCGCGCTCGAGGTAGAGGCCCGCGTCCGTGGGGTTGAACTGCAGGGCCTTGTTGATGGCCGCGACGGCTCCCTCGTAGTCGCCCAGTGTGTATAGGAGCGCCGAGTGTATGCCATATGCGTCCGTGTACGGCGCGACGGTGGGGTGCAGGGCGTCCGGGTCCGTCTTGGGATTGAGGTTGAAGTAGAGATACGCCTGCTCGGGGTTGGAGAAGTCGAACGCCAACGGGTCGTTGTCCGGTGCGGACTGCGACTGCGCGTCCAGCTTCTTGAGCAGCGGCTGCAGCATGCGGAGCCCCTGGTCGGGGTGGCGCATCTGCAGTGCGAACTGCACGCGCTTGAACGTGTCCTGGGCATCGTCCCGAAGCGCCTGCTGCTCGGGCGTCACGTCCTTCTCGCCCGGCGTGGACGTGTCTTTGGTTTGGCTGTCTGCCATGGAGCCTCCTCGTGCGGGCGCCCGCGGGGGCGTCCGTTCGCTTTAACTCCCGTTCAGTATACTTTGCCGCCGCCACTGCTGGCTCGGGTGGGATGCGCGTGGTGGGCCAGGTGCTCCCCGCTCGCAAGCTCTCTGTAACCTTCTACCGCAATTTCCGTATCATATGCGTAACTTTAAGCAACCTGATTTAAGGTTCATGCTATATATGCAAAAAGAAGGTCAAAACATCGAGCAAATTGGAGGTTTCGTATGTCTGGTAAGACAGCACGACGCTTGCGCAAGGAGAAGGCCATGCGCCTCGCTCCGAGCAATCACGAAAACCTGCAGGCTAAGGCCTTGGGAGCGGCGGCGGCGACCATGCTAGCCATCTCCATTGCTCCGACGATTGCTCAGGCGGAGACCCCCGGTGCCGTGGCTAGCACGGACAACACGACGGTGGTTGCGACCGCAACCGCAACCACGACCGCGGCGTCTGCCGCCGCACCGGCCGCGACGGAGACTGAGTCTGGCAGCCAGAGCCAAGCAACCACAACCGCCGCGACTACCGTGACTACCGCGACTACCACGGAGAGCTCCACGACCACGCAGGAGAGCGCGGCAAAGCAGACGGAGGCCCCGGCCGTGGTTGCCACCTCTGCCCCCTCCGCAGC
>NZ_JBJEHW010000213.1:0-7666 GCF_051876455.1 Parafannyhessea sp. | reverse complement strand
AGGATGGCCGCATAGGGAGGCAAGATGGGACGCAAGACGCCCTTTGTGACAGCGAATCAGCTCGAGGACATTGCCTCGCGCTTCCCCACGCCCTTTTACCTGTATGACGAGGAGGGCATCCGCAAGACCGCACAGTCAGTTCTGGACGCCTTCTCGTGGAACCCGGGCTTTCGCGAGTACTACGCCGTCAAGGCCTGCCCCAACCCCGCGATCATCAAGATCCTGCTGGACATGGGCTTCGGCCTCGACGTCTCCTCGGAGTGCGAGCTCATCATGGCGGAGCGAATGGGCGTCTCTGGCGAGAGGATCATGTTCTCCTCGAACGACACCCCCCTGGAGGAGTTCGCGCATGCCGCCCGCCTCGGTGCGACCGTGAACCTGGACGACATCACGCACATCGACTCCTATCAAGACGCAGTGGGCTCGTTCCCCGAGGTCATGAGCATGCGCCTCAACCCCGGCGAGTTCCCCTTCGCGAACGGCATCTTCGGCGAGCCCGCCGAGGCCAAGTTCGGCATGACGATGGACCAGATGCTCGAGGCGACGCGCAGACTCATGTCCCTGGGCGTCAAGCGCTTCGGCATCCACGCGCTCCTCGCGTCGAACACCGTGACCGACGACTACTACCCCACGCTCGCCCGCACGCTGTTCGCGGCGGCGCGCAGGCTCAACCAGGAGCTCGGCGCGAAGGTCGCGTTCGTGAACCTGTCCGGCGGCGTGGGAATCGACTACCGCCCCGAGGAGCGTCCCAACGACATCTTCAAGATCGCGGAGGGGGTGCGTCGCGCCTACGAGGAGGAGCTCGTTCCCGCCGGCATGGGCGACGTCGCCATCTTCACGGAGATGGGCCGCTTCATCACGGGTCCCCACGCAGGGCTCGTGACCCGCGTGATACACGAGAAGCACATCTACCACGACTACCTCGGCGTCGACGCCTGCGCATCGGACCTTATGAGGCCGATGCTCTACGGCGCCTACCACCACATCACCGTCGTGGGACGCGAGGACGAGCCCCACGACCACACCTACGACGTGACGGGCGCCCTGTGCGAGAACTCCGACCGCTTCGCGAACGGTCGTGCGCTGCCAGAGTGCCATCCCGGCGACCTGCTGTTCATCCACGACGTGGGCGCCCATGGCCACTGCATGGGCTACAACTACAACGGCCGCCTCAGGCACGCGGAGCTCCTGCTCAAGCCCAACGGCGACGTCAGGCTCATACGCCGTGCCGAGACCCCGAGCGACTACTTCGCGACGCTCGACGTGCTCGACGGGTGGGACGCACCCGCAGACTCCGGGGCGGGCAAGCCCAAGACCGGGCGTCCTTAAGGGGCGCCGGGTCGACGCGGTCGCGCTCGCGGCTGGCTGGCTCAAAATCTTTCTCGACACAGAGGACGAGGGCGCGTGCCCCGTCCCGTAATAAGGAGCTAGAAAATGGACATGACCAACCTTCGCGGATCCATCGTCGCACTCGTCACCCCGTTCAAGGAGGACAAGAGCGTTGACTTCGAGGCACTCGAGCGCCTCGTGGACTTCCACCTCGCCAACGGAACCGACGGCATCCTGGTGCTTGGCACCACGGGCGAGTCGTCGACCATGACGGACGAGGAGGACTTCGCCGTCGCCAAGTGCGTGATCGACCGCGTCGCGGGACGCGTCCCGGTCATCGGCGGCTCCGGCTCCAACGCCACGGCGGAGAGCCTCAACAAGAGCCTCGGCCTGCAGAAGCTCGGCATCGACGGCCTCCTGCTCATCACCCCCTACTACAACAAGTCGAACGAGGACGGCATCTACCACCACTTCACGACGGTGCTCGACGCGGTCGACGTCCCGTGCATCCTGTACAACATCCCCGGCCGCACGGGCTGCTCCATCTCCGAGCGCAACATCGCGCGTCTGAGCAAGCACCCCAACGCCTGGGGCATCAAGGAGGCCTCGGGCAACATCTCCTATGCCACGATGGCTGCCCGCTACCTCTCCGACGACTTCCGCATGCTCTCCGGCAACGACGACATGGTCGTCCCCATCCTCTCGCTCGGCGGCTCTGGCGTAATCAGCGTCTGGGCCGACGTCTGCCCGCAGGTCGTGCACGACATGTGCGCCAGCTGGTTCGCGGGCGACACCAAGGCCGCGCTCCGCACCCAGCTCGACTACCTCGAGCTCATCCACTCGCTCTTCTGCGAGGTCAACCCCATCCCCGTCAAGGCCGCGCTCGCCAAGATGGGCATGCTGACCGAGAGCTACCGCAGCCCGCTCTGGCCCATGTCCGACCCCGCGCGCGAGCGTCTCTACGCAGCCATGAGGGAGGTCGGTCTGATTGACTAGCGGCAGTCCTCTCACCGTCACGCTCATCGGCGCCGGTCGCATGGGCACCCTCATCGCCCATTCCCTCGAGGCCGACGGCGGGTTCCAGGTAGTCGGCACATATGACGTGGACAGTGCCTCCCGGCTTGACGAGGAGGCTCCCGCCGCGGACCTCGCCATCGACTTCAGCAACCGGGCCGCACTCCCCCACACCCTGGCCTACGTCCGCCGCACGGGATGCGCGCTTCTCTCCGGCACCACCGGCTACTCCGACGAGGAGCTCGCACAGATACGTGCGCTGAGCGAGAAGAGCGCGGTCATCCACTCGGCAAACTACTCGCTGGGAGTGGCAGTGCTCCGTCGCGTCACCGCCGAGGCCGCACGCGCCCTTGCCGGCTGGGACGTGGAGATCGTCGAGACACACCACAACCAGAAGGCGGACGCCCCCTCGGGGACCGCGAACATGCTGCTCGACGCCGTGGACCCCAGCCACGAGGAGGATGTCGTCTACGGGCGAGAGGGCATGGTCGGCGCGCGACCCAAGGGACAGATCGGGATGCACAGCCTGCGCGGCGGCACCGTCGCGGGCACGCACGAGGTCCACTTCTTCGGCACGGACGAGGAGCTCTGCCTCACCCACCGCGCAACGAGCAGGCAGATCTTCGTGAACGGTGCCGTGGCCGCCGCGAAGCGGCTCGTCACGAGGGAGCCTGGCTTCTACACCTTCGACCAGCTCATGTTCGGCGACCAGCCGCTCGAGCGATAGGGAGATGCGACACTTGGACGCACAGGAGATCATCGACTACATTGCCAACGCGCCAAAGAAGACGCCCGTCCGCGTCTTCGTGAGGGAGGCGCCGGGCGCAAGCATCGACTACGGCCCAGACTCCCACGTGTTCGGCGCGGGCAGCAAGGTCGTCTTCGGGGACTGGTCCCAGGTCGGCCCGGCCCTCGAGGAGCATGCCTCGGAGATCGAGGACGTCGTCGTGGAGTGCGACCGCCGAAACTCCGGCGTCCCCATGCTCGACGTTCGGAACGTGAACGCACGCATCGAGCCCGGCGCGATCATTCGCGAGAAGGTCGCCATCGGTGACAACGCCGTCATCATGATGGGCGCGATCATCAACATCGGAGCCGTCATCGGAGAGGGCACCATGATCGACATGGGTGCCGTGCTGGGCGGGCGAGCCATCGTGGGCAAGCACTGCCACGTGGGCGCGGGCACCGTCCTCGCGGGCGTGGTCGAGCCGGCGAGCGCGACCCCCGTCGTAATCGAGGACGACGTGATGCTCGGCGCGAACGCCGTCGTGATCGAAGGCTGCCGCGTCGGCAGGGGTGCCGTGGTCGCAGCCGGCGCCGTGGTCACGCAGGACGTGCCCGCCGGCGCCGTCGTCGCAGGCTGCCCCGCCAAGGTCATCAAGATGAAGGACGAGAAGACCACGGCCAAGACCGCGCTTGTCGATGCGCTAAGATCCCTCTAACCTTTCGGTGCCGTTGCGGCCCCATGCCGCAACGCGCACGCGACTCCCGAATTGCCTTCGGCCGCGTCTCCGTTTTGGTACGGAGCGCGGCCGTTTTCTTACATTCTTGAGTTACTTTATGCGCCATTTTGCGAATGCTTGGCTTCTCTTCAGCTAAACTTTCGTCATACAACAGACGTACGAAGGGAATCCCATGAGCATCGTCACCATCATCCTCGCAACGCTCGTCGCCGCCGAATTCTTCTTCATCCTGTACCTCGAGACCATCGCGACGACCTCCGACCACACGGCGAGGGTCTTCGGAATGACCACGGCGGAGCTCAACCGTCCCTCCGTGAGGACCCTCTTCAAGAACCAGGGCGTGTACAACGGGCTTCTCGCCGTGCTGATCCTCGTCGCGGTTTTCGGCTTCGCCAGCAAGCCCGCCGTGGTGGCGCTCATGCTCTACATCGTCGCAGTCGCGGCGTACGGCAGCGTGACAAGCAACCCCAAGATCATCCTCACCCAGGGCGGCCTCGCCATCCTCACGCTCCTGACCTGCCTGCTCTAGGGGGCGCGTCATGACAAGGGGTGACAACGGAGGATGCGCAAGGGGCTGCCTCTGGGGATTCCTCGGCTTCATCCTCATTGCCCTGCTGAGCACGGTCCTAGCATGCGCGGGCTCAACTGCAGACTCGCACTCCAACAGCGATGCCCAGCAGCAGACGGATACGAGCATCAGCGCATCCGATAGCGGCACGGAGGCGGAATCGAAGCAGAAGGATCCTGGCCAAACCGACGCTACGGCATCAACCGCGGCGCAGGCGGCCAAGCCTTCCGCAAGCGATGCCGCCAAAGGCCAGAAACTGGTCGTCAGGTTCCTGGACGTGGGACAGGGCGATGCGGCGGTGATCGAGTTCCCCGACGGCAAGACCATGGTGATAGACGCGGGAAGGGAGGGCGGCTCGACCGTCGACTCCGCGCTCGCCGCGGACGGCCGCAGCCGCATCGACTGGCTCGTCGCGACGCACCCCGACGCCGACCACATCGGCGGGCTGCCTACGGTGATTGCCTCGGAGGACGTCGGCTCCGTCTGGGCACCCAACTGCAACCACTCAACCGAGACCTACACACGCTTCCTTGAGGCGGTCGCGGCAAAGGGACTCCAAATCGACGAGGCCGCAGCAGGCAAGCAGATAGCGGCACAGGACGGCTACAGGATAGACGTCCTGTGGCCGCAGGCAGGCGCAAGCTATGGCGACACGAACGGCTACAGCGTCGTGATCCTCGTAACCTACGGACAGAACACGTTACTCTTCACGGGCGACGCCCCCGCCGAGGCCCTCGAGCAGTGCTCCGTCGGCCACGTGGACGTGCTGAAGGCGTCGCACCACGGCTCGGCCTCCGGCACGAACGCGGCGGTAGCGCAGAAGCTCACGCCCAAGGTCGCGATCCTGAGCTACGGCCTGGACAACTCCTACGGTCACCCCGCCCAGACCGTGATGGACGCACTCTCGGCCGCCGGCGCCGCAATCTACGGCACGGGCGCCCAGGGCACAATCACGGTCACGTCGGACGGGACGGACGTCTCCGTCACGACGGCCCGCCAGGGCACCGTGGTGGCGCAGAGCGAGAACGCGGGTGCGGGCGAGGCGACCCTGAGCGGAGGCCACGGCAGCAGCTCGGGCTCGTCCCAGGGCGGCGCACAGGCGGCGTCCCCGCAGGCACAGCCCTCGGGCGGCTCGACGGCAGGCCAGGACCAGACCGTCTACGTGACGCCCACGGGTAAGAAGTACCACGCCCAGGGGTGCCGCACGCTCTCGCGCAGCAAGAACCTCACGAGCATGACGAAGTCGCAGGCAGAGGCCGAGGGCTACACAGCCTGCCAGGTTTGCGGAGGATAGCGGCCAGGGGTCGGCAGACAGCCAGAAGGGAAGGCGCCCATGCGCGCGATAGTGGACAGGATCGAGGGGGACGTCACGGTCCTCGAGGTGGATGGGACCCGCTTCATGGACGTCCCGCTCGCGGAGCTTCCGGAGGGCACCAGCCAGGGAGACGTACTCGACGGCGAGCCAGGCGATTGGCACGCCAACGAGGACGAGAAGAACCGCCGCCTCGCCCACAACGCCGACCTCATGAGCAGGCTCTTCAAGCACTAGGGACGTTCTTCTCCCCCGCTTGCGGCGGCTAGACGATGTGGGCGCGCAGCCAGTCGGCGGCCTGGTTCACAACCTGCCAGTACTGGTCGCCCTCGAAGCCGTGGCGCCCGCCTGGAATCACGCGGAGCTCGCAGCTGGGGAAGAGCTCGGCCGCGCGCTGGGAGTACGAGAGCGGCACGGCGGAGTCGGCGTCGCCGTGGAACAGCAGCACGTCGCGCGGGAACGCGGGGATGTGCTCGAAGAAGTCGTAGTCGTAGCACGAGCGCAGGAAGTCCCCGCTCACGTTCATGCCCATGATCGGGAAGGAATCCGGGATGTCGTCGCGGTTGGGGCACGCGCCGTGCACCGCGTCGTGCAGGTTGAACGCCGGGTAGAGCAGCGCGCATCCCCTGACGATCTGCGCGTTGGCGCGCGCCGCCATGAGCGTAACCGTGGCGCCCAGGCTCGCGCCACAGAGGAAGAGGTTGCGCTCGTCCACAAAGGGCTCGCGCGAGAGCTCCCACGCCACGGACTCGAGGTCGTGCTGCTCCGTGAAGAGCGACATGTTGTCCTGCCAGTCGCTCTGGCTGTAGTTTCCGCCACCGCAGAAGTCGAACACGTACGTGACCATCCCCCGCTCAGCGGCGGTGCGGGCGTAGGGTTCCATGTCGCCGTGGTTGGTGCTCAGGCCGTGGCTGAAGATGGCCGTCGCGTGCGGGCGCTCCTGCCAACCATCCGGAAGGAACAGCTTGCCGTAGATCCTCTTGTCGTCGCGCTGGCACCAGTACTCGCGCTCCGTGTATCCCATGCGTGCCTCCGTCATGCGAGCGCCCAAGGTTGGGGGCATTGTACAGAACGCCCGACGGGCCGGGCGCGCGCGACACGCGACGGAAACGGACCAACTGCGCCATTGGGATGCCCCTACACGCCCAGGCAGGCGGCGTCACAATGCGTACCGATTCCTTAAACGCAGCTAACACGCACGCGACCGGCATGAGCGACCATTGTTGGCAACGTCGATTGAGACTGACAGGGGCCGGCCGCGCGAGGGCGCAAGGGAAGCCGACCCGCAAAGGAGGATGTTGCCATGACGGACGACCTGTCCCACGCGTGCGACGCAGGAGCGTGCCTTCGCAGGATGGTGGCCACCTCGACCAGACGAAGGGCGTGCGTGGCGGCGCTGGTCCTAGGCGAGGCGGCCGTCGCGATTGCCGTGCTGAGCCCCTTGGGCGCCGCCGACGCACTCTTTGGCAAAAGCCTTGCGGCCCGCCTTGCCGCGCTGGCGTGCCTCACCCCCGCCGTGGTCGCGTGGGTGTGCGCCGTGTTCCTCACCTGGCACATGGGCCGCGAGTCCATGCGCGTCAGCAACGCCATGATGCTCGTCCCCGCGACGCTGATCGCCTTCCTGGCGGTCTGCGCGGGAGACGCCGCCGCGCGCCTCGCCATCGCGGGTGCGCTCCCCACGGGCAAGGCGCTCCTCACGTTTGCGCTCGCCCCGCTGGTCGGCCCGCTCGCGCTCAGGCTCGCGCTGCTCGTGCGCGAGGCCGTGCTCCAGAGCGAGCCCTGGGCGCAGGCCCACGAGGGCGAGGACGCCCAGGGCACCCGCAACGCCTCCGGCACGGGCGCGGGCTCTGCCGGCGGCACTATGGGCAGCGGCGCGCTCGCATAGCCACGGGCGAGAAGACCAAGACGGACCACTGCACGCCCGCAACCCCGCAGGCGGGCACTCCCAAGAGAAGGACCTGGGCCATGGGCTCGGGTCCT
>NZ_JBJEHW010000212.1:0-7688 GCF_051876455.1 Parafannyhessea sp. | reverse complement strand
GCAGGGGACTCTTAATCCCAAGGTCGAGGGTTCGACCCCCTCACGACCCACCATTTAAAGCGAAGCCTGGCACCTGGTGCCAGGCTTTTTGCTATCGCGGGGATGTTGTGAGGCGGGATGGAGCGGAGCGGGCAGGGTGACGCCGTCGACCCGCCCGCCCGTGCCACGTCGCTATGCGGGGTTGCCGCCGCCCAGCGCGAGCGTCTCTCGCGCGCCGCGGCTCGCGGCGTCCGGGTCGAGCCAGCGGCCGGACCCCTTGAGGCTGAGGCCGCCCAGGCCGCCCGCCTCGAACTCGTACACGCGTGGCTGCCCGGTGGGGACGTTGACGCTGCGGATCTGATCGGCCGTGAGCCCCTCGATCACCTTCATGAGCGAGCGCACCACGGAGCCGTGCGTGACTACGAGCACGGTCTGGCCAAGCAGGAGCGGCGGCGTGACGTAGGCGCCCCAGAACGGCTCCAGGCGCGCGATGACGTCCTTGAGGCACTCGGAGCGGATGGCGCGCGGGTCGATCCCGTCGAGCCCATCCTGCGAGGGCGTGCCGTAGCGCGGGTCGTTACCCTGGAAGTAGGGGGAGTCGAGCGCGATCGCGGGCGGTCGCACGTCGAAGCTGCGGCGGTACGTGTTGAAGAGCTCGTCGCCGTAGTGCTCGCGCATGGCGGGGCGCGTCTGGCCCTGGAACGCGCCGTAGTGGCGCTCGTTCAGGCGCCAGCTGCGGATTACGGGCACCCAAAGGCGGCCCACCTGGCCCAGGGCGATGTCCGCGCTCACGATGGAGCGCCCCAGGAGCGACGTGAACACGGCGTCGGGAAGGATGCCCGCCTCGCGCATGAGCCTGCCGGCCTCCGCCGCCTGGGCTCGCCCGCGGTCCGTGAGCGGCACGTCCACCCATCCCGCGAACCTGTTGACCCTCTTGTCGGTCCATGCGCTCTCGCCGTGGCGCATGATCACGAGCGTTGCCGTTGCCATGCCGGCCTCCTGGTCCAATCGATGGCTCGTCCCCATGATGACAGGTTCGCGCGGCCGCGGCCCAAGTTCTTCTCGCCCTCCACGGATGCTGCGACGCATGGAGCTTGCGCGAAGCCCGCCAATTGGGCGAGAAGAGCGCGCGCACGTGGCAGCGCGGGTACATAATGTGCTCACGGTCAGTTCGTCCCGTGTGACTCGGTAACCGTTGGAGCTCGACCGCTCCGAGAAGCGAAAGGAAAAGCAAATGGCGAAGTCAGACATCGAGATCGCCCAGGAAGCGAAGATGCTTCCCATCACCGAGGTGGCCAAGAGGGCCGGCCTGAAGCCCGAGCAGCTCGAGCTCTATGGCAACTACAAGGCAAAGGTGGACATCCACTCCCTCAAGGACGCGCCCGTCAAGGGCAAGCTCGTGCTCGTGACCGCCATCAACCCCACGCCCGCGGGCGAGGGCAAGACCACGACCTCCGTGGGCCTGCAGGACGCCCTGCGCGCGCTGGGCAAGAACTCGATGCTCTGCCTGCGCGAGCCCTCCCTGGGTCCCGTGTTTGGCATCAAGGGCGGCGCCGCCGGAGGCGGCTACGCGCAGGTCGTCCCCATGGAGGACATCAACCTGCACTTCACGGGCGACTTCCACGCCATCGGCGCGGCAAACAACCTGTGCGCCGCCATGCTCGACAACCACATCAAGCAGGGCAACGCCCTGGGCATCGACCCGCGCCGCATCGTGTGGAAGCGCTGTGTCGACATGAACGACCGCCAGCTGCGCAGCATCGTGGACGGCCTGGGTGGCGTCGCCAACGGCATGCCGCGCGAGGACGGCTTCGACATCACCGTGGCATCCGAGGTCATGGCGTGCTTCTGCCTGGCCACGGACCTGATGGACCTCAAGGCGCGCCTGGGCCGCATGGTCGTGGCGTACACCTACGACCGCAAGCCCGTGACCGTGCACGACATCCACGCCGAGGGCGCCATGACCGCGCTCCTCAAGGACGCCATCAAGCCCAACCTGGTCCAGACGCTCGAGGGCAACCCCGCCTTCGTGCACGGCGGCCCGTTCGCGAACATCGCGCACGGCTGCAACTCCGTCGAGGCGACCATGACCGCCATGAGGCTCGCGGACTACGTCGTGACCGAGGCCGGCTTCGGCGCGGACCTGGGCGCGGAGAAGTTCCTGGACATCAAGTGCCGCGCGACGGGCCTCAAGCCGTCGGCCGTCGTGCTCGTGGCGACGGTGCGCGCGCTCAAGTACAACGGCGGCGTGCCCAAGGCCGAGCTCACGAAGGAGAACCTCGACGCGCTCAAGGCTGGCATGCCCAACCTGCTGCGCCACGTCTCCAACATCAAGGACGTGTTCGGGCTTCCCGTCGTCGTCGCAATCAACGCGTTCCCCACGGACACCGAGGCCGAGCTCAGGCTCGTCGAGGAGGAGTGCAACAAGATCGGCGTGAACGTGGCGCTCTCCGAGGTCTGGGCAAAGGGCGGCGAGGGCGGCCGGGCGCTGGCCGAGGAGGTCATCCGCCTGTGCGACGAGCCCAGCGACTTCCGCTTTGCCTACGACGCCGACGACACGATCGAGAACAAGATCAACGCGATCGCGAAGCGCGTCTACCACGCGGACGGCGTGGACTTCACGACGAAGGCCGCCAAGCAGATGAGGCAGCTCGAGGAGCAGGGCTTTGGCAAACTCCCGATCTGCGTGGCCAAGACCCAGTACAGCTTCACGGACGACCAGCACAAGCTGGGCGCCCCCGAGGGCTTCAGGATCACGGTGCGCAACCTGCGCGTCTCCGCGGGCGCGGGCTTCGTGGTGGCGCTCACGGGCGACATCATGACTATGCCGGGCCTGCCCAAGGTTCCCGCGGCGGAGAAGATCGACGTCACGCCCGACGGCAAGATCGTGGGCCTGTTCTAGCACCGCCCGCGACGCCGAACTCAGACCATGGTTTTGCGGGGCGTCCCCTGTGGGGCGCCCCTGGAAAGGCTCGAACATATGTCAGATACTCTGGTTGACGGCAGCTGCGCCGCGTTCGCGGGGCGGCTCGCCGCTCGCACGTCCGTGCCCGGCGGGGGCGGGGCGATCGCCTACGCGGGCGCGCTCGCCGCTGCGCTGGGCTCGATGGCGGGGGAGTTCACCATTGGGAAGGCCCGCTACGCGCGGTACCAGGACGACCTCGAGCGCATGCTCGGGGAGCTGGCGGAGGTGCGCGAGCGGCTGCTTGTCCTGGTGGACGGCGACGCGCAGGCGTTTGCCCCGCTTGCGGCGGCCTACGCGCTGCCCAAGGACGACCCCACGCGCGCGGACGCCATCGAGCTCGCGACCAAGGGCGCCACGAAGGTGCCCCTCCAGGTGATGGAGGAGACCTGCCGCGCCATCGACCTCCTGGAGGAGATGGAGGAGAAGTGCTCCGCCATGCTCGTGGCGGACGTGGGATGCGGCGCCGCGCTTGCGGAGGCCGCCCTCGAGGGCGCGGGCATCAGCGTGTACGTGAACACGCACAACCTGCGTGACCGCGAGTTCGCGGACGACGCCGAGGGGCGGAGCGAGCGGATGCTCCAGACCTTCTCGCCCAAGGCGAGGGAAGTTTCGAAGCGCGTGATGGCACGCGTGAGGGGGAGGGACCAGATTGGCTGAGGTTCTTAAGGGCGCGCCGGTCGCCAAGGCGCTCACGGAGAGGCTCGCGGCGCGTGCGGCCGAGCTGTCGGCCCGCGGCGTCACGCCCAAGCTGGCCCTGCTGCGCGTGGGCGAGCGCGCGGACGACCTTGCGTACGAGCGCGCGGCCGTCAAGCGCTGCGACAAGGTTGGCATCGCGGTGGAGAAGGTCGCGCTGCCGGCCGACTGCGGCCAGACGGAGCTCGAGGCCGCGATCGACCGCGTGAACGCGGACGCGTCCGTCCACGGCTGCCTCATGTTCCGCCCGCTGCCGGCGCAGCTGGACGAGCGCGCCGCCTGCGCCAGGCTCGACCCCGCCAAGGACATGGACGGCGTGACGGAGGGCTCGCTCGCGGGCGTCTTCTGCAACGTGCGGCGCGGCTTCCCGCCCTGCACGGCCGAGGCGGTGCTCGAGCTGCTGCGCCACTACGGCGTCGCGCTCGAGGGCGCGGACGTGGTCGTGATCGGCCGCTCGCTCGTGATCGGCAGGCCGGTCTCCCTGATGCTGCAGGCGGCCAACGCCACCGTCACGATGTGCCACACGAGGACCCGCGACCTCGCGGCCAAGTGCCGCGCTGCCGACGTGGCGGTCGTGGCGGCGGGCCACCCCGGCACGTTTGGGGCGGACTGCGCCGCGGCCGGCCAGGTCGTGGTGGACGTGGGCATCAACTGGGACGAGGCCGCGGGCAGGCTCGTGGGCGACGTTGACTTCGACGCGGTCGAGCCCATCGTGCGCGCCGTGACGCCCGTGCCCGGCGGCGTGGGCTCGGTCACGACGGCCTGCCTCGCCAAGCACGTTATCGAGGCTGCGGAAAGGACGCTTGACTGATGATTCCGGAGACGAGCTCGTACCGTGCGGCACAGCCCACGGGCGAGAAGGACCGCTTTGGCCGTCCGCTGAACGACCAGGGGTTCGCCATGATGGACAAGCCGCGCGCCGAGGCCGCGGTGCGCGAGTTCCTGCTCGCCATCGGCGAGGACCCGGATCGCGAGGGGCTTCGCGGCACGCCGGAGCGCGTGGCGCGCGCCGCGCAGGAGCTCTTTGGCGGCATGCAGGAGGACCCGGCCGCGCACCTGCGCAGGCAGTTCCAGGAGGACCAGAACCAGGAGATGGTCGTCGTGCGCGACATCCCGTTCTCCTCCATGTGCGAGCACCACATCCTGCCCTTCGAGGGCAGGGCGAGCGTCTGCTACATCCCGCGCAAGGGACGCATCACGGGGCTCTCCAAGATCGCGCGCTGCGTCACGGGCTACGCGCACCGACTGCAGGTGCAGGAGCGCCTGACCTCCCAGGTTGCCGACGCCCTCATGCGCGAGCTCGACCCGCTCGGCGTCATGGTGGTGATGGAGGCGGAGCACACGTGCATGACCATGCGCGGGGCCCGCGCCGCCGGATCCTCCACCGTCACGAGCGCCGTGCGCGGCGTCTTCAAGAGCGACAGCCGCACGCGCGAGGAGGCGCTGCGCCTGCTGGGCAGGTAGGCGGAGCCGCGCTAGCGCCTGCCGCCGCGGTCCCCCGGGTGGCGGCTCAGCCTCTTGGCGGTCTCGCGCTTGGGCTTGCCCGCCGGGCCGTACGGCATGGCCTTGCTGCGCCTGCGGGATGCCGCCTTGCCGGCGGCCGAGTGGCCCGAGGGCTTCCCGGCCGTCTTCGGCTTCCCCTCGCCACGGGCGTGCTTTCTGGCGGGACGCTTTGCCTTGCGGCTGGGGTCATCCTCGCGGCGGGCCTCGGCCTTGCGCCTGGCTGGCGCCTCAGCCTTGGGGCGCGCCCCGCCCCTGGCCTGCTCGCCCTCGCGTTCGGCGCGCTCGCGCTCGCGGCGGGCCTTGCGCTCCTCGGACATCTTCTTGCGGGCCTTCTTGCCTGGAAGCTTCTCGTGGGGGTCGCGGTTGGGGTCAAGGCGGACGGGCTTCTCGCCCAGGTCGAGCCCCTCGGCGCGCGGGTAGGCCGGCACGACCTTGCCCATGAGCGCCTCGGCGTCGCGAAGCTCCAGGTAGTCGTCCTCCGTCACAAAGGTCAGGGCCCAGCCGGTCTCTCCGGCGCGGCCCGTGCGGCCGATGCGGTGGATGTAGTCCTCGGCGTCGCCCGGCACGTCGAAGTTGATCACGTAGCGCACGTCGGGGATGTCGATGCCGCGTGCGAGCACGTCCGTCGCCACCAGAACGTCGACCTCGCCCTCGCGGAAGTTGCGCAGGGCGTTCTCGCGCTGGCGCTGCGAGCGGTTGCCGTGGATGGGCGCGCACGCGATGCCCGCCTTGCGGAGCTTGCGGCAGATGGCGTCGGCGCGGTGCTTGCCGCGCGTGAACACGATCACGTGGCGCGGCCCCTCGCGGCGCAGCACCTCCGCGAGCACGGCGTTCTTCGCCTCGCGCGAGACGGCCAGCACGTACTGGTCCACGTTCTCCGCCGGGGTGCCCTTGCGAGCGATCTCGATGCACACGGGGTCGCTCACCAGCGAGCGCGTGCTCGCCAGAGCCTCGTCGTCCAACGTGGCCGAGAAGAGCAGCGTCTGGCGCTTGGCCGGCGTCTTGGCCACGATCTTGCGCACAGCCGGCAAAAAGCCCATGTCGAGCATGCGGTCGGCCTCGTCAAGCACGAGCACCCCGACCTGCGATAGGCTTGCGTGCCCGGAGTCGATCAGGTCCTGCAGGCGTCCGGGCGTCGCCACGAGCACGTCGCAGCCGCGCTCGAGCGCCTGGTACTGCGGCTCGTACGCGACGCCGCCCACCAGCGTCACCGTCCGGTGGCCGGTGTGTCCGCAGATGGTCGCCGCGACCTCGTCGATCTGCTGCGCGAGCTCGCGCGTTGGGGTGATGACTAGCATGAGCGGCCCTTCGCCTGCAGCGGCGTGGCCGAGCCCGCTCAGCGTGGGGAGGAGGAACGCCTCCGTCTTACCGGTGCCCGTCTGGGCGGCGGCCAGGACGTCCCTGCCCGCGAGCACGGCCGGGATTGCCTGCGCCTGCACGGGGGTCGGCGTCGTGTGGCCCAGCTCGGCGAGGGCGTCCATCACGGCAGGGGACAACCCCAGCTGCCCAAATGACTCGATCTTCTCGCCCGCGTGCCTTCTATTGTGTTGGCGGTCTGCCAATATGCACTTCCAATCATGTCGCTTACGGTGCTAGGGAATCGTATCCAAAAATCCGCCGCCCACGCGCCGCGCTGGCCATCTACCAAATAAACCCACCCGCGCCGACCTGCCCCGCGCGTCTCCGGACCAGCGTTACCATGGCGCTGTATGCACGAGCGGCGGGGTCGGCCCGCCGCCTAACGGAGGGAGCGCGCATGGAGGGCGAGAAGGACGAGGACGTTTGGCGGGAGGGCGGCCTCGGCCACATCCGCGCGCTCCTTGAGGACGACCCGCGGCTGGTGGAGCGCGTGGTGGGCGAGACCAGGGTGTGGGACGGACGGATCTTCGGCGTGCGTACGCTCGACGTGGAGCTGCCGGACGGCGGGCGCGGCGTGCGCGAGGTCGTGCTGCACCACGGAGGGGCCGGCGTCGCGGCCGTGCGGGACGGGCGCATCTGCCTGGTCAGGCAGTACCGGGTGGCCATGGGCCGCATGAGCCTGGAGATCCCAGCGGGAAAGCTGGACGCGGGCGAGGAGCCGGAGCGCTGCGCCGCGCGCGAGCTCCGCGAGGAGACGGGGCTCGTGGCCGGGCGGCTCGAGTTCGTGGGCCGGGCGGCGGGCTCCATCGGCTTCACGAACGAGACCACGAGCATCTACCTCGCGCACTGCCTGAGGCAGGGGAGCGCGAGCCCAGACGAGGGCGAGTTCGTGGACGTGGCGTGGCTGCCCGTGCGCGACGTGCTCGAGGCGGTGCGCGCGGGGCTCATCCAGGACGGGAAGACCATTATCGGCGCGCTCGCGGCCGTGGAGCGCGGGCTCGCGTAGCGGCACCTGTTGCCCGGAATGGAATCGGCCCCGGGGAATGATCCCCCGGGGCCGCGGCAAGTCTGGTGCTCCCTAGGCGATTCGAACGCCTGACCTGCGGTTTAGAAGACCGATGCTCTATCCAGCTGAGCTAAGGGAGCGTGCGTGCTTGATGTTACCACGAAGTGGGCGCGTCCTTCTCGC
>NZ_JBJEHW010000211.1:5144-7728 GCF_051876455.1 Parafannyhessea sp. | reverse complement strand
GCCTGCACGACGAGATCGCCCGCGGCGTCCAGACCATCCAGTACCAGGTCGTCACGCTCATGACCACCAACGGCCAGGCGCCGTTCATCACCGTGTTCATGTACCTCAACGAGGCCCAGAACGCGCAGGAGAAGCACGACCTCGCCCTCTGCATCGAGGAGATGCTCAAGCAGCGCTACCAGGGCGTCAAGAACGAGGCCGGCGTCTGGATCACCCCCGCCTTCCCCAAGCTCATCTACGTGCTGGAGGACGACAACATCCACGAGGACGACGAGTACTTCTACCTCACGAAGCTCGCCGCAAAGTGCACGGCCAAGCGCATGGTGCCCGACTACATCTCCGAGAAGAAGATGAAGGAGTACAAGCTCTCCAAGGGCGAGACCGAGGGCAACGGCGACGTGTTCACCTGCATGGGCTGCCGCTCCTTCCTGACCCCCGACCGCTCGGGCAACGGCTGGAACAACATCGCCAACGCAAAGAACTGGGAGCCCAACAAGCCGAAGTACTACGGCCGCTTCAACCAGGGCGTCGTCACCATCAACCTGCCCGACGTGGCGCTGTCCGCCGACCGTGACGTCGACAAGTTCTGGAAGCTCTTCGACGAGCGCCTGGAGCTTTGCCACAAGGCACTGCGCTGCCGCCACGACCGTCTTTGCGGCACGCTGTCCGACGCCGCACCGATCCTGTGGCAGTACGGCGCCCTCGCGCGCCTGGACAAGGGCGAGAAGATCGACAAGCTCCTGTACGGCGGCTACTCCACCATCAGCCTCGGCTACGCCGGCCTGTACGAGTGCGTGAAGGCGCTCACGGGCCACAGCCACACCGACCCCGAGGGCGAGACCATCGGCCTGCAGATCATGCAGCACATGAACGACAAGTGCGCCGAGTGGAAGGCGGCCGAGAACATCGACTACTCCCTCTATGGCACGCCGCTCGAGTCCACCACCTACAAGTTCGCCAAGTGCCTGCAGAAGCGCTTCGGCGTCATCCCCGGCATCACGGACCACGGCTACATCACCAACTCGTACCACGTGAACGTGCGCGAGAAGATCGACGCCTTCAGCAAGCTCGCCTTCGAGTCCAAGTTCCAGCGCCTCTCCCCCGGCGGCGCCATCAGCTACGTCGAGGTGCCCAACATGCAGGACAACCTCGAGGCCGTGGTCAAGGTCATGCAGTTCATCTACGACAACATCATGTACGCCGAGCTCAACACCAAGAGCGACTACTGCCAGGTCTGCGGCTACGACGGCGAGATCCGCATCGTGGAGGACGACGGCAAGCTCGTCTGGGAGTGCCCCAACTGCGGCAACCGCGACCAGTCCAAGATGAACGTGGCACGTCGCACCTGCGGCTACATTGGCACCCAGTTCTGGAACCAGGGTCGCACGCAGGAGATTCGCGACCGCGTGCTGCACCTCTAGCACCACGCACGGGGCGAGAAGAACCAACCACGCGGCGGGCCCCCACACGGAGGCCCGCCTCCTTTTTGCGCCACGGCGGTGGCAGCCAGGCGACGCCTGGTCTACCATGGACGGGTTTGGCCCGCCGCGGCACGTGCGGCATGCCAGACGGAACAACTAACGCGAACACGAACGAGGACAGAGGCCCACATGAACTACGCCAACATCAAGTACTGCGACATCGCCAACGGCATCGGAGTGCGCACCACCCTCTTCGTGTCCGGCTGCCGCCTGCACTGCAAGGGCTGCTTCAACGCGGAGGCGTGGTCCTTCTCGTCCGGCAAGCCCTTTGACGAGGCCGTGGAGGAGAAGATCATCGACAGCCTGCGTCCGGGCTACATGAACGGCCTCTCCGTCCTGGGCGGCGAGCCCTTCGAGCCCGAGAACCAGGCCGGGCTCGTGGACTTCATCGAGCGCGTGAGGCTCGAGCTGCCCGAGAAGGACATCTGGATGTACTCCGGCCACACCTGGGAGGAGCTCACGGCGGGCAAGTGGCACCTGCCGGAGACCGACCGCATCCTGCGCTGCATCGACGTGCTGGTGGACGGCCCGTGGCAGCAGGCCAACTACGACATCAGCCTGCGCTTTAGGGGATCCTCCAACCAGCGCCTGATCGACGTGCCAAAGACGCTCGAGGCGCGCGAGGCCGGCAGGCTGGACGGGCCAAACGACGTGGTCCTCTGGGAGGACGACCCGGTCTTTGCCACCCACACCATGTAGGGGCTGGCGCAATACACGAACGCACGACACGGGCGGGGGCGCCGGCTAATGCCGCGCTCCCGCCCAACCTTTAGGCTCTCTTGCGCTACATTTAGACGAACATGAACCCACGCGAGGGAGCACACGATGTTCTGCAAAAACTGTGGTGCCGAACTCAAGCCGGGAACGCGCTTCTGCCCCTACTGCGGCGTAGCGGTCGGCGCGGACGCGGACACCCCCGACGCGGACGGCGCGGCCGACGCCGATGACGGCCGTGGCGACGACGGCCTGGATAATAATGACGGCCTCGGCGGTGGCTCGTACGACCCCAACCTGACGCAGCCCATGCCCCTGGGCAGCGGCTACGGAGCGCAGGCCCCGCGACCGGTGCCGCAGGAGCCGCATGAGGCTCCCCCACAGCAGCC
>NZ_JBJEHW010000211.1:0-5044 GCF_051876455.1 Parafannyhessea sp. | reverse complement strand
GCGGCGGCAGCGCTCGTGGTGTTCTACGTGCTGCCCAGCTTTGGCCAGGGCGGGGACGCCACCATCGCCAAGTCGGACGACTCCGGCTCGTCAGACAGCAGCAAGACGATCACTCTGGGGCAGTCGTCCGACGACGACTCCAGCTCCTCGAGCTCCAGCCACGTGGGCTTCAAGGGCATCACCAAGGCCGAGGCCACCTCGACCCTCCCCACGGACCAGTACGACAGCTACGGCGTGGAGCACCTGATCGACGGCGACACCACCACATGCTGGTCCGAGGGCGTGAGCGGCCTGGGCGTGGGCGAGTCCGTGACGCTTTCCGGCGACGGCACGCAGACCTTCTCGTCCTTCACCATCGCCAACGGCTTCCAGAAGAGCGAGAGCATCTACTACAAGAACCCGCGCCCGACCAAGCTGGGCGTCTTCGTGGACGGCAAGAAGGTCATGGACGTGGACCTTGCGGACAGCTTTGGCTCCACGCAGAGCTTCACGCTGCCCAAGCCCGTGGACGGCACCAACATCACGTTCCAGATCGAGGCGGCGACGCCGGGCAGCAAGTACGAGGACACGAGCATCTCCGAGATCACGGTCTCGTAGGGGGCGGTCACCACGGCAGCGGAGAAGGACGACGTCTGGGCCATCGAGCACCGCCACTCCGTGCGGCGCTACACCGAGGAGCCGCTCTCGGCCGCGGAGGCCGGGGCGCTCGAGCAGGCCATCGCGCGGGCCAACGAGGCCTCCGGGCTCGCGATGCGCCTGGTGACGGACGAGCCCACGGCCTTTGACTCGCTGCTCGCGCACTACGGAAGGTTCCAGAACGTGAGCGACTACGTGGTGGTGGCCGGTCCCAAGGGCCGCGACCTACAGGAGCTTGCGGGTTACTTTGGCGAGAAGATCGTGCTCCTGGCCACGAGGCTGGGCCTTGACAGCTGCTGGGCGGGCGGGACGTTCCGCCGCAGGTCCGTGGCGGGCCAGGTGACGCCTGGCCACAAGCTGGCGTGCGTGATCGCGCTGGGGCACGGCGCGGAGCCGGGGCGGCCGCACCGCTCCAAGTCGATCGAGGAGCTGAGCAACACGCACGGCCTGGTGATGCCGGACTGGTTCCAGCACGGCATGCAGGCCGCGGCCCTGGCGCCCACGGCCCTCAACCAGCAGCACTTCATCTTCACGCTCGGGCGCGACCGGCAGACCGTCACGGCGCAGTCCTCCGGCGGCCCCATGAGCATGGTCGACCTGGGCATCGCGGAGCTGCACTTCGAGCTCGCGAGCGGGCACGCCGTGAGCGGGTCCGCTATCCCTCGATAAGCCCCAGCCTCACGCACGCGTTGAGGATGCCGTCCTCGTCCACGTCGTCCGTCACGAAGTCGGCCTGCTCCTTTACCTCGGGGTTGGCGTTGCCCATGGCCACGGACGTGCCACACACGCCAAACATGCCCAGGTCGTTGCCGCCGTCGCCAAAGGCCACGGCCTCCTCGGGCGCGATGCCGTACATGTCGAGCACCTTGCGGACGGCGCGGTCCTTGCCGCCGCCGAGCGGGAACACATCCACGAACTCGCTGGTCCAGCGCGTCATCTTGATGTGGCTGCACGCGTTCTTGACCACGTCCGTCTTGCCGGGCTCCAGGAAGATGTTGAGCTGGTAGATGTCCTCCTGCAGCGCCTCGTGGATGTCGTCCTCGGGGTAGTAGAGGCCCACCTTGTGCTCAATCGCCTTGACCAGACGGTCGTGCCCGCTCACGAACATGCGCGTGCCGGACATGAACATGCAGTTGTAGAGGCCGTCCTCCACCTGCCCCACGATGGTCGCGAGGTCGTCCCTGTCGAGCGTCTCCTGGTAGAGGATCCTATCGCGGTTGAGGATGAACTGCCCGTTGAACAGGATGAACGCCTCCATGCTGTCCACCGGGATCTCCTCCACGGTGTAGGGCGCGCGGCCCGTCGCGAGGAAGCACTTGACGCCGGCGCGCCTGAGCTCCGTCAGCGCGAGCATGGCGGACTCGGGCACCTTGTGCGTCGAGAAGGACAGGAGGGTCCCGTCCGCGTCGAAGAACGCCGCCTTGATCTTGTGGTCGACGGTCCATTGTGGCATGGTTGCTCTTCTCCCCTGGTCGTGGGTTGGTGTGACTGGTTGCGATTGTTATGACTGGCCCTCATGGCCGCCACGCGGCGCGCGGGCCTTGGACTGCCGCGGCGGGCGGGCGTTTGCGAGGTAGAGCAGGTGCAGGCCGCGCAGCGTGAGCGTGGGGTCCACCACGCACTCGTGCGCAAGCAGGTGCGAGAAGGACGCGGCGTCGTCGCCGGTGAGCACCACGGGGGCCGGGGCGCCCAGCTCGCGCTCGATGCGCGCGACGAGCCCGTCCACGCGGATGGCCTCGCCCAGCACCACGCCACTGAGCATCGCCTCGCGCGTGGACTTGCCTATGACGTGCTCCGGCGCGGCCAGCTCGATGCGCGGCAGGCGCGCGGCCGAGGTGGCGAGCGCGCTCGCGCCCAGCGCGAGGCCCGGCGCGATGACGCCGCCGGCAAAGTGGCCGTCCGCGTCTATCACCTCTATGTTGACCGTCGTGCCCATGTCCACGGCGATCGCGGGCGAGCCCAGCAGGGCCCGCGCCGCCACGGCGTCCGCGATGCGGTCCGGCCCCACCTCGGAGGGGTCGTGGTAGTCCATGCGGATGCCCGTCCTGAGGCCCGGCCCCACCACGAGCGCGCGCCGCTCGCACACGGCGTCGAGCGCGCGGCGCCACGGCTCCACAAGTGACGGCACCACGCAGGAAAGGATGCAGACCGCAATCTTGCGGCTGGCTTCCGGCGCGTTGGCCACGGCCGCCGCCACGGGCGCGGGCGAGAAGGACGCGAACTGCGTGACCTGCAGCCGCGCCTCATCCGCGGTCAGGCGCCCCGGCGTCGTGAGCTCGAAGGTGTCCAGCGGCTCGTCCCCCGCCGCGCCGTCCTGCGCAAAGATCCCCAGGCGCGTGGTCGTGTTGCCCACGTCCACGGCAAGCACGCGGCCTGCCGAGGCCGCCGCAGCATCGTGCGCCGCACTTCTCCCCTGGCTCATGGGCACCTGTTTGCTCCCAACGCTCCGTTGCCGACGTTTCACCTGTATACTCTAACCGTTTGCCCGGCTCGTCCGGCTTGGCAAACGGTCCGGTAACCCGACTCCCCACGCGGGGGAGCGGATATACGCAAAGGAGCTACATATGGACAACGGCAAGGCACGCGCCTCATGGCGCGGCCAGCTGACGCTGCGCGGCGCCATCATCGGCACCATCGGCTGCGTCATCATCACGGCATCGTCAGCCTACACGGCGCTCAAGCTCGGGGCACTGCCCTGGCCCATCGTGTTCGCGGCGGTCATCTCGCTCTTCTTCCTGCGGCTGCTCGGGCACACCAGCCTGAACGAGGCCAACGTGACCCACACCATCATGTCCGCGGGCGCCATGGTCGCGGGCGGGCTCGCGTTCACGCTGCCCGGCGCCTGGATGCTGGGCCTCGCGGACCAGTTTGGCTGGGTGCAGATCTTCCTGGTGGCCCTCTGCGGCACCGTGCTCGGCCTCATCTGCACGGCCCTCATACACCACCACTTCATCGTGGACACGGAGCTCGAGTTCCCCACGGGCACCGCGGCGGCCGAGACGCTCCTGGCAACGGAGGCGGGCGGCAAGACGGGACTCAGGCTCTTCTCGTCCATGGGCATCGCCGGCCTGTACAGCGTCCTGCGTGACGCCCTGGGCATCCTGCCCACGCTCCTGCTGCAGCTTCCCATTCCCGGCGTGAGCTTTGGCATCTACAACTCGCCCATGATGCTCTCCGTCGGCTTCCTTGTGGGCCTGGTGCCGCTCGCGTTCTGGTTTGGCGGCGCGCTGTTCGCAAACTTTGGCCTCATCGTGGGCGGAAGCGCGGCCGGCCTCTGGTCCACGGCGACCGCGCAGGGCATCGTGTCCAGCCTGGGTATGGGCCTCATGATGGGCTCCGGCATCGCCACCGTGGTCAAGGACATCCTGCCGCAGGTGGGCGGCTTCCTGCGCGATGCCCGGGGCGAGAAGGACGACGGCCAGGACTCGCGCTCCCTCGTGAGCGGCAGCCTGCGCACGGACGCCGGCATCTTTGGCCTGGGCACCGCCGCCGTGGTCGTGCTCGTCTGCATGGGGCTGGGGCTGAGCCCGCTCGCCTCCGTCGTCGTGGTGGCGCTCACCTTTGTCGCAACGATCATGAGCGCGCAGTCCTGCGGCCAGACCGGCATCGACCCGATGGAGATCTTCGGCCTCATCGTGCTGCTCGCCGTGGCCGCCATGGGCGAGAACGTGCAGGTCAGGCTGTTCTTCGTGGCGGGCGTGGTCGCGGTCGCCTGCGGGCTTGCGGGCGACGTGATGAACGACTTCCGCGCCGGCCACATCCTGGGAACCGACCCGCGCGCGCAGTGGCTGGGCCAGGCGCTGGGCGGCATCGTGGGCGCCGTGGTGGCCGCGGCCGTCATGTGCGCGCTGCTGGCCGCGTACGGCCCGGACGCCTTTGGCCCGGGCAAGACCTTCGTGGCCGCGCAGGCCTCCGTCGTGGCGACCATGGTCTCCGGCATCCCGAGCGTGCCCGCCTTCGTGATCGGACTCGCGGCGGGCATCGCCCTCTACTGGGCAAAGCTTCCCGCCATGATGGTGGGCCTCGGCGTCTACCTGCCGTTCTACATGTCGTTCACGGCGTTTCTGGGCGCCATCGCCAAGGTCGTGTACGACCGCGCCACCGCCGGCAGGCGCGCCGCGCTCCCGCAGGACCAGCAGGCCGAGGCCACGGCCGAGCACGACCGCGCCGGCCTCGTGGTCGCATCCGGCATCCTGGGCGGCGAGTCCATCGTGGGCGTGATCATCGCGTTCGTGTCAGTCTTCGCGAGCCTGGCTGGGTAGCGACCGGGACGCAACCCGCGCGTAGCTTGCAGGAGCGCCGACGGCCCCAACGGGTCGCCGGCGCTCTTCTCATATATATGCGTGCTTTTGGCCGCCGTCTGCGACCGGCGGGAGCCGTCCTTCTCCCCTAGGCCTCCTGCGACGCG
>NZ_JBJEHW010000210.1:0-1713 GCF_051876455.1 Parafannyhessea sp. | reverse complement strand
TGACCTGCGAGTTTATGGTGGGCGTTAGAAGATTTGAACTTCTGACCTCTTCCGTATGATGGTATGCCCTGTTGCTACTCCCTGATACCCCTTGTTACCTGCTAAGACTCATACCCTGCATTCCCTCGGAATCCCCCTTAATCACCGACTTTCGAACACAATCTGTCATACAATTCAGGCATCGAGCATGTCAAGGAGCGCCCTCGTGTGCGTGACGTCCGTGTATGTCGACACGTTCTCCTCCTTGGAGTGCCCGAAGAACTCATGCCTGATTTCAACGGGGACGCCCTGCTCCATCCACTCCGTGTTGAGCGTGTCGCGCCACGAGTGCGTGGACACCTCGCGAAGCTTCGGTATGGATAGCTCGTCCGCCATCATGTCGTACAACTTCCGTAGGGTCTTGTGCGCGTTGGACCTGTCCCACGGCTTCTGAGGGGCCGCAGGAGACCCGAAGACGAGCGACGTGGGCTCTGGTCCCACTGTGTCCTTTAGACGCCGTCTGACGGCTTCTGAGGCTCTCTTGTCGGTCACTGGGACTGTCCGTGCCTTGTGGGTCTTGGAGACCTCCTCGCGCACCGTGAGGCACATGTGGCCGTCGAGCTTCTCGACGTCCCTTCGCTCCATCGATAGCGCCTCGTTGAGGCGCAGCCCGCACGTCGCCTGGACGAGCGTCACGTCGCGCGCGAGCTCCCATCGGGCCTGCGTGCCAGCGATGCCGTAGCGGCCGGCGACGTTCTTGTACTCCGAGGCCTTCGCCTCCGGTTGCCACGCCGCGAGCCACGCGACGACGCACTTGCGCTCTTCCGCCGTGAGCGACTGTCCGCCCTTGACGTGCTCCTTGCCGTGCGCCTTGCCCGTGACCTGTGGCAGCTCCAAATCAATCCCCACGAGCGGGTTGTGGTCGATGACCTGGTAGGTGACGAGTCTCTTGAAGACGTACTTGGAGCAGGTCGTCGACGCCTTCCTCGCCGTGGCCGTGCCGTGCTCGCGGGCTATCAGCTGGAAAATCGGCACGAGGGCCTTCGGCCTCGACGCCGCCGCTATCGTCATGCCGCGCGCACGCTCGGCGAACAGGCGCAGGTCGTGGACGTACCGCTCCTGTGTGTGAGGCCTGAGCGGCTTTGCGAAGCAATTCGCCTCGACGGCCCTCACGCAGACCTCCTCGACGAATCTTCCCATGTCGGAGCTGCCCTTCCACCCCGCGAGGCCCCACTCGCCGCCGGTCCGTAGCAGCTCCTCCGTGAGCTCGCGTGCGCGGTCGCGGATGTCGGCTTTGCGCTTGGCGCGCCGCTCGATCTTCTTGTGCACGACCCTGCCCGTGGGGAGGCACACGTACCACTGCATGCGGTAGCGCCCGTCCGCGAGCTCGACGACCTTTGCGCTCTCGACCGTGCTCATGCCCGGCTTCAGCTGGACGGGCCTTCCCGTGCGCCTCGTGCTCACTGCCTTTGCCATTCCAGGCTCCCTTCGACGACCCCGTCTGCTCGTGCCAGTATCTCACACGATGCCATTTGGGTTCAATTCGGAATGCCTTGACTCCGCGATAGATGTGGGTATTATGGGGTTGTCGGCGGGATGAGGGGGGAACCTCCATCCCGTGAGGCGGGACCGCCCCTCGCGCATGCAGCAGGGGTAGCGGAGAGCGAACGGCTACGCGACGAGCGTGGCGGCCAGAGTTCGCGGGCATGGGAGCCCGTTGGCGAGAGTGTCCCT
>NZ_JBJEHW010000209.1:0-1730 GCF_051876455.1 Parafannyhessea sp. | reverse complement strand
CGTCTGCTCCGAGAGGTCCATCTCGGAATACTGCTTGACGATGGCATAGAGGCACCCGCCCTTGTCCATCTTGTCTATCTCGCCCTCGATCTTGAGGCCCCCACCGTCGAGGATGTCCTTGACGTTCTGCGAGAAGCCGTCGATGTAGGCCTTGAAGTTCTCGGCGAGGTTGTCGGCGTCGTTCAGAAGCTCGGATAGCGTGAAGCGGCTCGTGTTGTAGAAGTCGTAGCCGGATATGGAGCAGAGCACCTCGGGCGGCAGGTCCGGGTCGTCCTCGAAGGCCGCTACGACGGCGTCCTTGGTGGCCTCGAGCACGCACTCGAAGCGCCTGAGCACGACCATCGGCAGCACGACGTTGCCGTTGTCCTTCTTCTGGTAGACGCCGCGAAGCTTGTTCGCCGACGCCCATATCTGGTTCGCGTACTCGTTGATGCTCGTCGAGCCCTCATCGGCCCATGTCTCGGTCACCATCCGTGCCCCTCGTTGCCGTTTTCGTCCCTACCGAACCCACAATATCCGAACCGGGCGAAATTAATGGTACGATTAGACAAATGATTGGTGAGCTCTTTCTGAAAGGCGCGTTGTAAATCGCACATATGCACCTGACCTTTCGGGGTGGCGGGGATCACGAGGAGGTCCTCATAAGGTGGGTTCACGACACCCTTGTCGACAAAACGATTCTGGAATTCTACGCACGCGAGATGCCGACACGCACGACCTGGACGGCTTCTGTCGCGCAATAGACGCCTTCGACGGCTCAGAGAGGGAGTCCTCGAGGGCGTTCAGGGTCTCCGTCGACGTCCCGACGAGCGCGGATGACGCCTGGCTGCCCCGCCTCATCGTGGACCACGGCGACCGGCCGTCGCTCGACCGGATTCACTGCGTCAGGAGCGGGAGGCCTGGACCCCACCGCCACGACGCGTACGTCTGGGGCTAGGACATCGGCGAATGTGAGACGACGCCGGGCGACGATTAGGTCCTTGTCCTTCCTCCCGCCGCGCGCGTCAGGTGTTTCTGCGCGCGGCGGGAGCGGCCGCGGGAGGGCTTGGCTGCGGCCGTGGCGGCGGGAAAGGGCGGCCGACCGACTTCTGCCGAGCGGTCGCTTTCCTGCCGCGGGCGGTATCGCTTTTTCTGTCCCAGGGTCGCGCTACTCCTCCCACAGGTAGGCCCCGACGAGGTGGCGGAGCTTGGCCCTCCCCTCCCCGACGATGACTATGGCGATGGCGTCGGCGCGTGCCGAGCACACGTCGTCGTGGTCGGCCGCGTAGCGGAGGCAGGCGCGGCGCATTGCGCTCACGTCCTCCGGGGTCACGTCGAGCGCGGGCATCGCGTCGCCCGACTCCGCGTCGCGCGAGACGCGGACGGTCGCGAGCACCGCCTCGTCGCCCTCGTAGGCGACGACGTCGGCTCCTTCCGCCCCCTCGTCGGCGACCTCGTAGCCCCTGTGCTCGAGGTACCCGCGGGCTATCCTGAGCCCCTGCTCCCTGACCTCGTCCTCCGTCGCCTGCATGATGCTCTCGTTCTCGGTCATTGTTGACCTCCCTAGGACGTGGAAGGGCTTCTCCCTCCCTCGCCGGACGAAGCAGCAAGCCAGGCGCGGCAGAGCGGCGCGCCCTTGCGGGCGTGGCGCTGCGGCGCACGGCCGCGCCTGGCGCCGGGGAGCGGGAAGAGGTGCTTGCTCCCCGTGCTAGCGTGTCCGGCGAGGGGGGCCAGACGGTCTGCGCGACCCT
>NZ_JBJEHW010000208.1:0-1736 GCF_051876455.1 Parafannyhessea sp. | reverse complement strand
CGCGAAGCGATCAAAGAAAAAAGCAGTCAGGGAGCGAAGCGATACCTGACGGTGAGTGTTCTGTAACCCGAATGATTCTGTATCAGCTGAAGGCCAATGGCGGCGTTGGGGTATCACTCATGCCATTGGATGCGAGCGCGACGGCGCGGAAGGCGAGGCGGCATGGGCGAGAAGAGCACGGACGAGAAGGTCATCAACCTCGGGGAGGCGCGGCTTCGCGCCCACGACCACATCGTGCGCGGCACGGCGGCCGACGGCCAGCTGCGCGCGTTTGCCATGAGCGGACGCGAGACGGTGCAGGAGATGCGCGACCGCCACCACACGAGCAACGTGGTCACGGCGGCGCTGGGGCGCCTCATGATGGCGGGCCAGATGATGGGCGCCATGTCCAAGGTGGACGACGAGCTCATCACGCTGGAGGTCCGTGGCGACGGCCCCGTTGGCGGCCTCACCGTGACGGCCAACAACAGGGGGCAGGTCAAGGGCTTCGCGTACCATCCCAACGTCTGGCTGCCGCTGCGCCCGGACAGCCACCTGGACGTGGGCGGCGCCGTGGGTGCCGGCACGCTGACCGTGATCCACGACATCGCCCACATGGAGCCGTACTCGAGCACTATCGGTCTCGTGTCCGGCGAGATTGGCGACGACCTGACCTACTACTTCGCGGAGAGCGAGCAGATTCCCACGTCGCTTGGCGTGGGCGTCCTGGTGGACGTGGACTACACCGTGCGCCAGGCGGGCGGCTTCGTGATCCAGGCGATGCCGGGCTGCGAGGACTACGTGCTCGACCAGCTCGAGCGCAACCTCGCGGGCGTGCGCTCCGTCACGCAGATGCTCGAGGGCGGCATGGGTCCCTCCGACATGCTGGCGCACCTGCTTCGTGGCATGGACTACCGGGAGCTGGACGCGATGCCAGCGCAGTTCCACTGCGGCTGCGACAAGGACCGCGCCGCCCGCTGCGTGCTGGCGCTGGGCGAGCGCGAGATGCGCGACATGATTCGGAAGGGCGAGTCCGCAGACGTGCACTGCCACTTCTGCGGCGCGAGCTACCGCTTTGCGCCCGAGGAGCTCGAGGCGCTGCTCGGCTAGCGCCCGTCGCGGGCGCCGCACCGCCGTGGGCCGCTAGCGCCCCGTCGCCACGAGCTCGTACGCCAGGCGAGGGGAGTGGTCGCGCACGTGGACGATGCCGCGGTACGCAAAGCCCTCCCGCAGGATCGCCCCCTGCATGGGCGCGTTGTCGCGGTGCGTGTCCACGCGCAGGTGCCCGCAGCGCCCGAGCGCCAGGCCGACGGCCGCGTGAAACACGCCGTGCACCTGGCCGTCGCTCGCGACCTGGTGGATCGCCACGTACGGTGCGTCGGACTCCCACGTGCCGCCCTCGATGCGCGCGTAGTACGGGTCGGGTCCGGGCACGAGGGCAAACGCCGCGTGCACGGCGCCCTCGCGCGTGACTACGTACAGCTCCCCACGGGCGATGCGCCCCTCGATCAGGCCCCGCGGCGGAAAGCCGTCGCCCCACTGTCCGGGGTTGCCGTTCTGCCTCATGAACTCGCGCGCAGCGGCGTACACGTCCATCACCTGGTCAAGGTCCGCCTGCGTCGCCCGTCGAACCGCGTCCTCCCGCATGATGCCTCCCCGTGTTGTCCCATCTGTCCCGTCCTGGTGCGTCACATTGTGACACGGGCGCGCCGCTGCTTCGCCCACATGGGCGAGAAGGACCCGAGCCCATGGCCCAG
>NZ_JBJEHW010000207.1:0-1745 GCF_051876455.1 Parafannyhessea sp. | reverse complement strand
GAGAAGTCCTCGTCGGGGTTCTCGTACATGGACCACATGATCTTGCCGGCGTCCATTGCGGAGCCGCCGCCGATGGCGATGATGCAGTCGGGCTCGAAGGCGCGCAGCAGCTCCTCGCCCTTCTGGGCGTCCTGCAGCTTAGGGTCAGGGGAGATGGACCAGAAGCTGGAGTGGGCGATGCCCATCTGGTCCAGCTTCTCCTCGATCTTCTTGGTGAAGCCAGACTTGTACAGGAAGGAGTCGGTCACGATGAAGGCACGCTTCTTGTGGTACACGGTGCCCAGCTCGTCCAGGGCGACGGGCATGCAGCCCTTCTTGAAGTAGACCTTCTCGGGGGTACGCAGCCAAAGCATGTTCTCTCGCCTCTCCGCGACGTACTTGTGGTTGAGCAGGTTGGGCACGCCCACGTTGCCGCAGACGGAGTTGCCGCCCCAGGAGCCGCAGCCAAGGGTCAGCGAAGGGGTCATCTTGAAGTTGTACAGGTCACCAATGCCACCCTGGGAGGCAGGGGTGTTCACGAGGATACGGCAGGTCTTCATGGCCTCTGCGTGCTTTGCCAGCTTCTCGTGCTCGTTGACGTCGCAGTAGATGCCGGAGGTGTGGCCGTAGCCGCCGTCGGCAACCAGGCGCTCGGCCTTTGCCAGTGCGTCGTCGAAGTCGTTGGCGCGATACATCGCCAGGACGGGCGACAGCTTCTCGTGGGCGAACTCCTCGGCAGGCGACACGTCCTCGACCTCGCCGATCAGGATCTTCGTGCCCTCGGGCACGTCGATGCCCATCAGCTTGGCGATGGTGTCGGCGCGCTGGCCGACGACCTTACGGTTGACGGCGCCGTTGACGATGATGGTCTTGCGCGCCTGGTCCAGCTCCTCGGGCTTAAAGAAGTAGCAGCCGCGGCGAGCGAACTCCTCCTTGACCTCGTCGTACACGTCGTTCAGGACGATGACAGAGTTCTCGGAGGCGCAGATCATGCCGTTGTCGAAGGTCTTTGAGTGGATGATCGAGTTGACCGCCATCTTTATGTCGGCGGAGGAGTCGATGACCACGGGGGTGTTGCCGGGGCCGACGCCCAGGGCGGGCTTGCCCGAGCTGTACGCGGCCTTCACCATGCCGGGGCCACCGGTGGCCAGGATGATGTCGGCGTCGTGCATGAGCTCGTTGGTCAGCTCCAGCGAGGGGTGCTCGATCCAGTTGATGATGCCCTTGGGCAGGCCAGCTGCCTCGGCGGCGTCACGCACCACGCGGGCGGCCTCGATGGTGCACTTGGCGGCGCGGGGGTGCGGGCTGATGATGATGGCGTTGCGCGTCTTCAGGCAGATGAGGCACTTGAAGATGGCGGTAGACGTGGGGTTGGTGGTGGGGATGACAGCGGCCACGATGCCGATGGGCTCGGCGATGACCTTGTAGCCGTAGGACTTGTCCTCCTCGACGACACCGCAAGTCTTGGTGTTCTTGTACTTGTTGTAGATGTACTCGGAGGCATAGTGGTTCTTTATGACCTTGTCCTCCATGACACCCATGCCGGTCTCGTCGACGGCCATCTGGGCCAGGGGAATGCGCGCCTTGTTGGCGGCCAGAGCAGCCTTGTAGAAGATCTTGTCCACCTGCTCCTGCGTGAACGTGGCGAACTCAGCCTGCGCCTTGCGCATCTGCGCCATGGTCGAGGTCAGGGCGTCGACGCTGTCGATGACCATCTCGTCGATGTCGTCGGTCGTCTTTTCCGACTCTGCCATACTTCCTCCTCT
>NZ_JBJEHW010000206.1:0-33610 GCF_051876455.1 Parafannyhessea sp. | reverse complement strand
GGCCGCTTTGACCGTCAGATCACCGTGGACCGCCCCGACGTTAAGGGCCGCCAGAAGATCCTGACCGTGCACTCCAAGAACAAGCCGCTCGCCACGGAGGTGGACCTGTCCCGCATCGCCAAGCTCACGCCGGGCTTCACGGGCGCGGACCTCGCCAACCTCATGAACGAGTCCGCGCTCCTGGCCGCGCGCCGACACAAGGACCTCATCGGCATGGCCGAGGTGGAGGAGTCCATGGAGCGCGTCATCGCCGGGCCCGAGAAGAAGGGCCGCGTGATGAGCGAGAAGGAGCGCAACACGATCGCGTTCCACGAGAGCGGACACGCGCTGGTGGGCCACATCCTCGAGAACAGCGACCCCGTGCACAAGATCAGCATCATCAGCCGCGGGCGCGCGCTGGGCTACACCATGCAGCTGCCTGAGGAGGACCACTTCCTCGAGACGCGCGACGGCATGCTCGACCAGATCGCGGTGCTCCTGGGCGGCCGCACGGCCGAGGAGCTCTTCTGCGACGACATCACCACGGGCGCGAGCAACGACCTCGAGCGCGCCACCAAGATCGCGCGCTCCATGGTGACCGTCTACGGCATGAGCGACGAGCTGGGCGCGCAGGTCTTCAGCGAGCCGCAGCACGAGGTCTTCCTCGGCCGCGACTACACCAACCACCACGACCTGTCCGCCGAGACCTCCAAGCGCATCGACGACGAGGTCGAGCGCATCATGCGCGAGGCGCACCAGCGCGCCCACGACGTGCTCTCCGCCCGCGACGGCCAGATGCGCACCATGGCGCGCGTGCTGCTGGCCCGCGAGACGGTCGAGGGCGACGCCGTGAACGCGCTCCTGGACAACAAGTGGGACGAGTACGTGGCAAAGCACCCCGAGGAGGCCGAGGACGTCGCGACGCCCGCGGCTCAGGACGAGGCCGCCGTGGAGGCGGCCGAGAAGGGCGAGACGAGCGAGGAGCAGTAATGGACATCAACGAGAAGAGCTACGCCTTTGGCGCGGCGAAGTCATCCATCCGAGAGATCGCGGCCTACGGCTCCGCGCGCAAGGCCCAGATCGGTGCCGAGAACGTGTTCGACTTCTCGCTCGGCAACCCGTCCGTGCCCGCGCCGGACGCCGTGCGCAAGTCCATCCTCAAGAACGCGGAGCTGCCTCCCGCGCAGCTGCACGGCTACACGCCCGCCTCGGGCCTGCCCGCCGCGCGCGAGGCCGTGGCCAACTCGCTCAACCGCCGCTTTGGCACCAGCTACGGCGCTGGCGACCTCTACCTCACCTGCGGCGCGGCGGCGGCCATCTCCATCACGCTCAACGCGATCGTGAACCCCGGCGACGAGGTCATCGTGATCGCGCCGTACTTCCCGGAGTACCGCGTCTGGATCGAGACGGCAGGCGCCACCTGCGTGGAGGTCATGGCTGACGCCAAGACGTTCCAGATCGACACGGAGGCCGTGGCCAAGGCCATCACGCCCAAGACCAAGGCCGTCATGATCGACTCGCCCAACAACCCCGTGGGCGCCGTCTACACCAGGCAGACGCTCGAGGCGCTGGCCCAGGTCCTTACGGCCCGCGGCGAGGAGCTTGGGCACGACATCTTCCTCATCTCGGACGAGCCGTACCGTGAGATCACCTATGGCGCGGACGTGCCCTGGGTGCCCAGCCTGTACGACCGCACGATCGTGTGCTACTCGTACTCCAAGTCGCTCAGCCTTCCCGGCGAGCGCATCGGCTGGGTGCTGGTGCCCAACACCAACCCCCGGCACGACGAGCTCGTGTACGCCGTGGCGGGCGCGGGCCGCAAGCTCGGCTTCGTGTGCGCGCCGGCGCTCTTCCAGCGCGTGCTGATCGACTGCGTGGACGAGCCCACCAACGTCGAGGCCTACGCGACCAACCGCAAGGCGCTCACGGAGGGGCTGAGCCGCCTCGGCTTCGAGTACATCGAGCCCGACGGCGCGTTCTACCTGTGGGTCAAGTCGCTCGAGCCCGACGCGGAGGCGTTCTTCAACAAGGCCAAGGCGCTCGAGATCCTGCCCGTGCCCTCCAACAGCTTTGGCTGCACGGGCTGGGTGCGCCTGGGCTACTGCGTGAGCCTCGACACCATCCAGAACTCCATGCCGGCATGGGAGAGGCTGCGCAACCAGTACAAGTAACGACGACAGGCAGCGACGAACGGTGACGGCCGCGCGGCAGGGATGCCCGCGGCCGTTGCGGAAGGACGGGAACATGGGTCTGGGCAAGGGCAAGAGGGACCAGCGCGCAAGGCGCCCGCGCAAGCGCACGTGTGCGGACTGCCGCTTCATGACCGAGCGCACGGGCTTCCTCACCACGCACATGGAGTGCCTCGAGTCCAGCGCCCACGGCAGGCGCGTGCGCGAGGGCGACCCCGCCTGCCCCAACTTCCAGCCCAAGATGGTCAAGCCCGGCCTCAGCCTCGTGCGCGACCTGACGGCCCCCACGCGCCGCGCCGCACGCGAGCTCACGCGCACGGGCGAGAAGGACGCGCGCCCCGCGGCAGCGCCCGCGCCTGAGGCGCAGCACGCGGCGCCGGTCGCCGATGCGTCCAACGCTGCGTCCGACGATCCCGAGCTCGCCGCGCTCGAGGCGCGGGCCAAGGCGGCGGAGGCCCGCGCGCAGGCCGCCGAGGCCGAGGCGGCCCTGGCAGAGGCCCGTGCCCGCGCCGCCAGGCGCCAGGGCGGGGCCGAATCCTAGTCGGGAACCTCTGCCGGCGGAGTTGATTGCCGCTGCGTGTACAAAACCGACGTGCTTTTTCAGAACTGCCACAATCAACTCCCCGCGGATCCGCTTTGACGGGTAATCGTCGTGTGCCACGGATACTTCGTAGCCCCTTCCTCTGCGTTATCTGCCGACGGTGGCTGGAGCCATCCCGGGTCGTCCGCCTTGGGTGGGCTTGAGCAGGCGGCCTTACGAGCCAACGTTACCGTGTAAAATCTGGAGTTCAACTCCAGATTTTACAAAACAGCTGGTAATCGGTACTATATAGGTAGGTGACGGGAGGTATCGAATGTATATTGAACGCGAAATCGAGCAGATGTTGCGCTCGTACCTCAAGCAGTTCAAATGCGTTCTCGTGACGGGCGCCAGGCAGACGGGCAAGACGACTCTCCTCAAGCACGTCTTGGGAGATACGTACGACTACGTGACGCTTGATGATGTGAACGAGCTGAACAACGCGATAGAAGACCCCGGTACCTTCCTGACCGAATCCTCGCTCCCCGTGATAATTGATGAGGTGCAGCTTGCCCCAAATCTCTTTCGTCAGGTGAAGTTCATCGTCGACGCAGGAGATGAATATGGGGGAGTGGTTCTCACGGGGTCGCAGACCTACAACCTCATGCAGGGTGTGAGTGAGTCGCTGGCGGGTCGTGTAGGCATATTGAGGCTTGATGGGCTTTCGTTGCGGGAGATTGCGGGCAACTTGAAGTCAGAGCCTTATATCCCGAGGCAGCTCGCCAGGCGAGAGGTGCGCGCGGCGCCCGAGGACTTCGACCTGTGGGGTCATATACAGCGTGGGTCCATGCCGAGGCTCCAGGATGCGGATATCGACTGGTACGCCTTCTACAGCAGCTATGCGTCCACGTATCTAGAGCGAGACGTTCGACAGCTCGTCAACGTCAGGGACCAGCGAAAGTTCTTCAACTTCATGGTGGCCGCCGCCGCGCGTACGGGGCAACTGCTCAACGTGAGCGACATAGCCGATGCGGTTGACGCGGATGCCAAGACCGTGAGGGGCTGGCTATCCGTCCTTGAGGCGAGTGGAATAGTTGTTATCTTGCAGCCTTTCTGGGCAAACGCCAACAAGAGACTCACCAAGACCCCGAAGCTTTACTTCATGGACACCGGTCTTGCCTGTTACCTTACGGGGTGGAACACCGCCGAGCAGCTGCGGCGCGGTGCCATGTCGGGCCGCATGTTCGAGACCTTCGTCGTGTCCGAGGTGCTCAAGAGCTACGCTAATGCGGGGAGGGACACGCGCGATGTGTTCTTCTATCGCGATGCTCGCAAGAGGGAGATCGACCTGGTCATAAAGGATGGCAACACCCTGCATCCCATCGAGATCAAGGCGGGCGCCAACGTGCGCAGGGATGCAATCAAGAACTTTTCGGCACTCGACGAGCTTTCAGGTTACGAGGTTGGCTTCGGCAACGTGATCTGTCAGACGGAGACGCCCTACATGCTGGGCGAAAAGGTCCAGGCAGTTCCCGTGTGGGCAATCTGACGGCTCCCTGGGAAGCGGGGCCCAGCTCCCGGACTTCCCACGGTCACCCAATGGGCGCACCAACTGGGACGGTGCTAGGATTGGCGCAAGATGCGACCGGAAACTCGTAGCAAGGGGGAACAAGATGCTGCACATGGCCTGTGACGTGCACACGCACACGATCTTCTCGCGCCACGCCTACTCCACGATCGAGGAGAACGTCCGTGCCGCGGCGGAGCTGCGCGTGGAGCTGCTGGGCTCGACGGACCACTTCAGCTGCATGCTATACCCCGAGCGCAACGGCGCCTTTGACGTGCGCGACTTCCAGTACCTGTACAACCTGTCCGCCTGGCCGCGCGTGTGGTGCGGCGTGCGGCTGCTGCGCGGCGTCGAGGCTGACATCGTGGACCTGGACGGTCGCCTGTTTGGCTGGGACAGCCCGATAACGGACGAGATAAACGGCCATCCGCTGACTGCGCCCACCACGCTCAAGGAGCGGGTCTTTGGCAAGATCGACTATGCCATCGCGAGCATCCACGACGACTCGTTTGCCGAGGGCGCGAGCCTCGCGCAGACGACTGCCTGCTACGTGCACGCGCTCGAGGATCCCAAGGTGCTGATCCTGGGGCACACGGGCCGCTCCGGCGTGCCGTTCGACGTGGACGAGGTGCTCACCGTCGCAAAGGAGAAGGGCAAGCTGATCGAGATAAACGAGGCCACGCTCGCGCGGCACCGCGAGGCCGTGGGCCAGTGCCAGAAGATCGCGGAGCGCTGTGCCGAGATGGGCGTCATGATATCCACGGGGACGGACGCCCACATCTCGCAGTCCGTGGGCAGGGTCGACCACGTCCGCGCGATGCTCGAGGGCATCCACTTTCCGCAGAAGCTCGTGGCCACGCGCGACGCCCAGACGTTCCTGGGCGTGCTCGAGCGCGCCGTCGGCAGGCCGCAGGGGCTATAGCTCGATCGTGAGGCCCACGGGGCAGTGGTCCGAGCCCATCACGTCGCTCATGATCCTGGTGTCGCGCACGTGGTCGTAGGCGCGGTCACTCACCAGGAAGTAGTCGATGCGCCAGCCGGCGTTCCGGGCGCGGGCGCGCATGCGGTAGCTCCACCAGCTGTACGCGCCCTCGAGCGTGGGGTTCTGCGCGCGGAACGTGTCCGTGAAGCCGGCGTCGAGCAGCCTGCCAAAGCTCTCGCGCTCCTCGTCCGAGAAGCCCGCGTTCTGGTGGTTGGTGTCCGGGTTCTTGAGGTCGATCTCCTCGTGCGCCACGTTGAAGTCGCCGCAGGTCACGACCGGCTTCTGCTGGTCGAGCTCGCGCAGGAAGTCGCGGAAGCGCTCGTCCCACTGCATGCGCTCGTCCAGGCGCGCCAGCCCCTGCTTGGAGTTGGGCGTGTACACGTCCACGAACCAGAACGAGGGGAACTCGAGCGCGCACACGCGGCCCTCGTCGTCGGCCACGGGGCTGCCGATCTTGCGGATGACGCTCAGGGGCGCCTCGCGCGAGAAGACCGCGGTGCCGGAGTAGCCCTTTCGCTCGGCGTAGCTCCACGTCTGCGTGTAGCCGGGGAGGTCGAGCTCGACCTGGCCCTCCTGCAGCTTGGTCTCCTGCAGGGCAAACACGTCAGCATCCAGCTGCGCAAACACGTCCTGGAAGCTCGGCTCCTTCTTCATGACGGCGCGCAGGCCGTTCACGTTCCACGACACGAGCGAAAGCTCGCGGCCCTCGCCGGCGGTCTCTGCGTTGGGCATGCGTTCTTCTCCCTTGGGTAGTTGCTCTCTTGCTCTTGTCTGCGTCCGGCTTGCGGCGGGCGTGACGCGGGCGGCTAGGCCTCCGCGTCGGCCTTCCAGTCGGGGTCTCCAAACAGGAACTCCTTGTAGGAGGGCATGTCGCGCAGCGCCTGGGCGTGGCCCAGCGCGTACGCCGTCTTGAGTGCCGTGCGGTCCGTGGTCGTGCTGGTCACGGGCATCATGTCGGGGCGCACGACCATGCAGCGGCCCTCGCGCTCCATCTGGGCGATGCGGTCGAGCTCCGCGTTGTAGCGCTCCCAGCGGTTGAGCAGCTCGTGCTTGAGGTACGGGTGGCTGCGCGCCAGCGTCGCGATCACCTTGCGCTCGCGCTCCGTGGGCGGCTCCTTGCGGTAGCCTGCCGGGCGCGTTGCCACCAGGAAGAACTTCTTGTAGCCAGCGCGCTCCGCCATGCCCACGGGCAGCCCCGCGCCCTCCGCGATGCCGCCGTCCAGGTACGTGACGCCGTTGATGGGCTCCGGCTTCATGAGCAGCGGCAGCGTGGAGCTCGCGCGCACGCGCATCATGAGCTCGTGCGGCGTGGGCATGTCCTCGCGCGTGAAGATGCGCGTGCGGCCGGTCTCGAGCTCGAAGGCCTCCACGGAGACGCGGGCGGGGTTCGCCTGGAACGTGTCCCAGTCAAAGGGGAGGGTTCCGTCCTCCACGCAGCCCTCGTACAGGTAGTCCGCGTCAAAGTAGCGCTTGCCGTGCAGCAGCGGGCTCAGCCCGGCGGCGGGACGCTTGCCGTTCTTGAGGCCCAGGAAGGCGCGGCGCACGCGGTCCTGGTCGCGGCTCACGTAGTCCACGGCGTGGCTGGCGCCAGCGGAGATGCCGCACACAAAGTCGAAGTGGATGCCCTCCTCCAGGAGGGCGTTCGCGATGCCGCCCGTGTAGGCGGCGCGGTATCCGCCGCCCTCGAAGCAGAGCGCGCAGTCGAGCACGTTGTTGGTGAGTGGTGCCATGTGTCCCGCCTTACATAGTTTGCATGTGCTAACAACCTTACCCATTTGTCGGCCGGCTAGACCACGCGCCCCGTGCCCCGACACCAAAGTGCTACCGTAAAGGTGACCTTGGAGGAGGCTGGCATGAGCAAGACGATCACGAATCCGTCGGAGGCAGCCCAGGAGCTCAGGGGGCTCTTCGACGCGTCCAAACACGCGGTGTTCTTTGGAGGGGCGGGCGTCTCGACGGCAAGCGGAATCCCGGACTTCCGAAGCGAGAACGGCCTGTACAACCAGCACTTCTCGTCCAAGTACTCCCCGGAGGAGCTGCTGAGCCACCACCTGTGGCGCGAGGACCCCGAGGCCTTCTACGACTTCTACCGCAAGATGATGTGCGCGCCGGAGGCCAAGCCCAACCAGGCGCACCTCAAGCTCGCCGAGCTCGAGCGCGAGGGCAAGCTCGACGCCGTGGTGACCCAGAACATCGACGGTCTGCACCAGGCGGCCGGCTCCAAGAACGTGATCGAGCTCCACGGCTCCACGCACCGCAACTACTGCGTCAGGTGCGGCGCGGAGTACTCGGAGGAGTGGATGCTCCAGACCACGGGCGTGCCGCACTGTCCCAAGTGCGGCGGCGTCGTGAAGCCCGACGTGGTCCTGTACGAGGAGCCGTTGGACGAGAAGAACATAACCAACGCGATCGAGGCCATCAGCCGGGCCGACCTCCTGGTCATTGGCGGCACGTCGCTTGTGGTGTACCCCGCGGCCGGGCTCATCCAGTACTTCTCGGGCGACCACCTCGTGATCGTGAACCTGCAGCCCACGGGGCAGGACTCCGCGGCGGACGTGGTTTGTGCCTGTGACATCGCAAAGGCGTTCGACTGGTAGGTTGCAAGCGGCTACAATCTTTTAGAACACTCCGGGGCACCCGCCGTGGCGCGGCTGCCCCTTGACCCATCTGGAAGGTGCGCTCCCATGCTTCGTGAGGACTACTCCATCTGGCGTTGCGGCCGGCACGAGATCTCGCTGGCTCGCCCGCGCGTCATGGGCATCCTGAACGTCACCCCGGACTCCTTCAGCGACGGTGGGGACAACATCGACCCCGCCAAGGCCGTCGAGCGCGCACTGCAGATGATGGACGAGGGTGCGGACATTATTGACGTGGGCGGCGAGTCCACCCGCCCCGGCCACAAGCCCGTCTCCCCGGAGGAGGAGGCCCACCGCATCGTGCCGGTGATCCGCGGCATCCTGGCCAAGGCGCCCACGGCCATCATATCGGTCGACACGCGCCACGCCGCCGTCGCCAAGGTGTGCATGCGCCTGGGCGTCTCCATCCTGAACGACGTCACGGGCTTCACGGACCCGGCCATGGTGCAGGTCGCCGCGGAGAGCGACTGCGGCTGCATCGTGATGCACTGGAACAAGCTGGCCGGCACGAGCAGCAGGCGCATGGTGCAGCTCGACACGGAGCGGCCCCTGCGCAACAGGCGCCCCATCCCCACGAGCACGAGGCGCTTCACCCTGCCCGAGACCGCGCCCATCATGCGCGAGATCATGGGCTTCCTGGGCGACCAGGCGCGCCTGCTCATGCGCGCCGGCGTGGACCACGACCGCATCTGCATCGACCCCGGCCCCGGCTTCGACAAGACCTACGACCAGGACGTCGTGATCCAGCGCGAGACCCGCAAGCTCGTGAGCATGGGCTACCCGGTGCTGAACGCCGTCTCGCGCAAGCGCTTCGTGGGCGCCGTGTCCGGCGTGGAGGAGCCCAAGGACCGCGACTTCGCCACGGCGGGCATCGCGCTCGCGGCGGTGGAGAGCGGCGCGCGCGTGCTGCGCGTGCACGACGTTGCCGGCGTGACGCAGGCGCTCAACACGTACTGGTCCGTCACCAAGAACGACCCGCGCCAGGGCTTCGTCTCCATCGGCTCCAACGTGGGCGACCGCCTGGCCAACCTCTCGCAGGCCGTCCGCCTCATGAACCAGATTCCCATGACCTGCGTGGTCCAGGCGAGCCACGCCTACGAGACCGAGCCCGCCTACGGCATCGAGACCAACGTGGTGAACGCCGTGGTGGAGATTAGGACCGAGCTCGCGCCCATCGTCCTTATCGACGAGCTGCTTGACATCGAGCGCCAGCTCAAGCGCGTGCGCGACCCGCGCCTGGCGGGCCACGGCCCCCGCACCATCGACTGCGACCTCTGCTTCATCGAGGACGAGCAGCACGCGGGCCCCAAGCTCACGCTGCCGCACCCGCACCTGGGCGAGCGCGACTACGTGCTCGTGCCCATGGAGGACCTCATGCACGACCCGGTGCGCTACCTCATGCACGCCGGCGTGCCCGTGTACGCGCCGGAAGACCGCGTGGGCCACGTGGTGGCCGAGGCAGGCGAGCTGGATTGGCAGTAGCGAAGGACGCGGGCGAGCCCCTGGCGCGCGCGACCGTGCGCCCGGACGTCCCCATGCAGATGTACACCTGCCTTCCGCAGGTGCTTGCCCTGGGCCTGGCAAAGTCGCTGGGTCAGAGGGGCGTGGACGACGTGCGCGTGAGCTGGCCGGCCTCCGTGAGCGTGGGCGGCGAGCCCGCGCTGAGGGTGGACGTCCGCGCCGGCTACGACGAGGGCATGTACGCGGCCTGCGAGGTCGCGGCGCTTGAGGGTGCCGCCGGGCTTCCCGAGCTGGCGGACGAGGCCATGCTTGCGGCCGCGCTCGAGGACGCCGCCGGCGCGTGGGAGACGTCGCTGCGTGCGGCGCACGTGGTGGCCGGTCCCCTGGCTCCGCTGCTGGAGGAGTACTTCGACCTCCTGGACTGCGCAAACCGCGAGGTGGAGGTCGTCTATCCCAACGGGCGCGTCGCGACGCGCGGCGTGCTGGCCGGGATGGACGTGTGGGGCCGCGCCGCGGTGCGCTGCGCCTCCGGCCGCGAGCTCAACATCTCGCCCGAGCAGGCGAGCATCCGTCCCGCCCGCGGGTAGCGACGCCTGTGGCAGGGCTGCCGGGCGGTTGTGCCAAGTTTTTTTCGGCGGTCGTGCACGTTGGGTGGGCTTGAGTGTACTTTAGGCGCTGTCCGAAGGCCCCAGCCGGATGGCGAACCAATCTCAGCCCCCTTCAAGTGGACAACGCAGGGGGTTGAGTGTGGTTTTGCGCCTCGCGAAATCCGTGCGAAGTCCAATTAGATAAAAAAGTGAATGGAAAAGTACCCTCAAACCCCTCTTGGTTGCAAGGTGGCCAGAAATTCTGGTCAGTGGGCGCCGAGGAGCCAGCCGGACGGATCGCTTGTCCGGCGAAATGGGCGGCTTGCGGCCGGCGGAGTAAGCTCGTAAGACGGGTCTTCCGAACTTTTTGAAGCCGTCACGTAATCGGTGGGGGCTTGTGCATGATTTGGTGACGTACCAACGGGGCGCCGACCCTGGTCGCGAATGAAGAGTCATGCACAAGCCGCCTTGGCGTGTCAACGAATCGGGGGTTGTGCATGACTTCCGGCTCCAAAGGGCACGCCACGCATCGCTTTCATGAGGGATTGAGCTTCGCAATCATGCACAAACCCCTCTGGGCTACGAGGGAGCCGGAAATTTTGGCGGCAGGTACCACTGGTACCACTTGGAAGGTACCGGCTGGCCTGTGTGGCCTACCCGTTGATGTCGCGCTGCCTGCGTGCGGCGCGCTTCTGGTTGCGGTGGCGCCAGATGAGCTGGATGCCGCGGACGGTGAGGTCTGGGTCGATCACGTCGAACACGTCCGTGGCGCCTGCCACGACGTCCGCGAAGCCGCCCGTGCCCACCACGGTTGCCTCGGGCGCCCCGATTTCGCGCCTGATGCGGCTGACCAGCCCCTCCGCCTGCGCGGCAGCGCCAATCACGATGCCGGACTGCACCGCGGTCTCCGTCGTGTCGCCCAGGGCGTGCGGCGGCACCACGAGCGGCACGCTCGACAGCTTGGCCGCGCGCGAGAAGAGCGCCCTCGCGGACGAGAGCACGCCGGGCATGATGGCGCCGCCGCGGAAGGCCCCGCGGGCGTCCACCACGTCGATGTTGGTCGCGGTGCCAAAGTCCACCACGATCACGGGCGCGCCGTAGCGCTCGCGCGCGGCCACGGCGTTCGCGATGCGGTCCGCGCCCACCTGGTGCGGGTCGGGCATGTCGATGGGGATCCCGCAGTCGCGCGTGGCGTCAACCAGCAGCACGTCCTCCGCCATGAGCAGGTGCGACATCATGTACTGCCACTCCTGCGACAGGATGGGCACGACGCTCGCGATGGCGACGTCCGTCACGCTGGCGAGGTCGAGCCCGAACATGCTGAAGTAGCCAAACAGGCGGGCGTGCAGCTCGTCGGCCGTGTCCGTGTGGTCCGTCGCCATGCGCCACTGGCGCTGCAGGGCGCCGTCGGCGTCAAACAGGCCGAGCGTGGTCTGGGTGTTTCCTACGTCTACGGTCAGGAGCATGGCGACCTTCCAGGTGATGTCGGGGTCAAACGATGTCTCAGGGCCTAAGTCTACCCACCCGCGGCCGCGGGCTGCGCCACAACCGCCATTTCTTCTCCACAACGCGAGAGGCAAGAATCTGCTACACTCCTAGAGCTTGACGCCCTGAATGGAAACCAGGGCTACCATCCTCGCCTGGTCGGAAACCAGGCCAAACAAAGGAGTCCCTTATGAAGCAAGGCATCCATCCTAAGTACGTGGAGTGCACCGTCCGTTGCACCTGCGGCAACACCTGGGTCACCCGTTCCACCAAGAGCGAGATGACCATCGACCTCTGCGACAAGTGCCACCCGTTCTACACCGGCCAGCAGAAGCTCGTCGACACCGGCGGCCGCGTCCAGCGCTTCGCCAACAAGTTCGGTGGCGCCGCTGCCGCCCAGCTCAAGAAGGCCGAGGAGGCCAAGGCCGCCAAGGCTGCGAAGGCTGCCGAGCAGGCTGCCGCCAAGAAGGCCGCCAAGGAGGCCAAGGCTGCCGAGAAGGCCAAGCGTGCCGCCGAGTACGCCAAGAAGGCCGAGGCTGAGGCTGCCAAGCAGGCCGCCAAGGCCGCTGCCGAGGCCGAGGCCGCCGCGGAGACCGTCGAGGCCGCCGCTGACGCCGCCGACGCGGAGGCGCCCGCTGCCGAGTAGGCCCGCGGACGTGACGCGCCAGCCGCGCATCGCACCATAGCAAGCAGAGGGGGAGGTCGACTTCGGTCGGCCTCCCCCTTGCGTTTGCGCAATCGTCTCGCGGCGCGGCAGGCGCACGCGGGCGAGAAGAACGGCCCCCTTCGCCCACGCGTGGCCCGTTCCCGCTACACCAGCCTGAGGTGTGGGCGAGGGGAGTCGTCCCTCTCGCCCTCTGCCTCCCTTGCGACCGCCTTGGCCTCGCGGATGAGGTCGACGCCCTCCTCGAGGTAGCTCATGTCGTCCTCGCGCGCGGCCGCCTCGGCCTCGGTCTCGTGACGGTAGGTGCACTGGCACTCGTCGAGCACGATGCGCAGGGCCTTGTTGCGCCGGGCCGTCGCGCGGAGGTCGGCGTAGTTTCCGGCTGCCTTGGCCTCGGCCTCGATCCTTTGGGCCTCCTGCGTGGACACGCCCAGGAGCGACGGCAGCTCCTCGTAGTCCACGTGGACCAGGCGGCGCTGCGCAAACGCGTCGAGCGCGGCGGACTCCTCGGCCGTGGCCTGGGCCTCGCGGTCAAACATGTCGCTCAGCTCCTGCTCGTCGGCGGCCGTGCGTTCGAGCAGCTCCTCCAGCGTGTGACCGTCATCGCGCAGGCGCTGCAGGAACTCCGCGCGCAGGTTGTGCCGGGCGCGCGCGACCTCGGCCTTGGTGACCGACTGCTCCAGGCGGCTCGCGAGCTCGCGCACGCAGAGCGTCGGCAGCTCGTTGCGGGCGGCCTTTGCGTTGGAGTCTGCCACAAAGCTGCGCATCATCAGGCGCAGCTCGTCGACGCTGTCCATGTCAAAGTTGCGCTTGACCCAGGCGGGGTCGCCCAGGTCCTCCTTGGTGCCGCCCCGCGCCTGGCAGGCGAGCTCGAGGGCAAACTCCACGTCCTGCCTCGTGGTGTAGGGGATGGTGATCGTGACGCTCACGGGCTCGTACGAGCTCAGCGTGTAGAAAGGCTTGCCGTCCACCAAAAACGGCTTGGGCCTCTGTGGCATGCACTTCTCCTTTACGTTGGCTGCGGAGCGGGTGCCCCGCAGGCGGGCTTTCCCCTAGGATACCCCGTGCGGCCGTCGTGACAAATCCGCCCACGCCGTCGCCACGGCCCGCCGGCAGAGGCGGGGGCCGTGGGCGCGGCGCGCATGGGTACAATGCCCGTGCCCGAGGGACGCAAGACGACGGGAGGCGCGGCATGGATGTGGAAGGCAAGGCGGGCGCGGAGCCGGCGTGCATGAGGACGGACCTCCTCATCGTGGGGGCCGGGCCTGCGGGGATCTTCACGGCGCTGGGGCTCCTGCGCAAGGGCGACCGGCGCTCCATCACCATCGTGGAGAAGGGCCTGCCCATCGAGCGGCGGCACTGTCCCAAGGAGCAGGTGGGCCACTGCGTGGGATGCGACCCCTGCCGGATCACCACGGGCTTCTCGGGCGCGGGCGCCTTCAGCGACGGCAAGCTGTCGCTTTCGCACGAGGTGGGCGGCGACCTGCCGGAGCTTGTGGGGGCGGACCTGGTGCAGGCCACCATCGAGCGCGCGGACAAGGTCTACCTGGAGCTGGGCGCGGACCCGCACGTGGAGGGCGTGGGCCAGCGCGGCCGCGTGGCGGACATCCGGCGCCGCGCCATCCGGGCGGGCCTCAAGCTCGTGGACTGCCCCATCCGCCACCTGGGGACGGAGCGCGCGCAGCAGATATACGGCAAGGTGGAGCGGCTGCTTCTGGACGCGGGCGTCAACATCCTCTTTGAGCACGAGTGCCGCGAGGTGCTGGTGGAGGGCGAGAAGTGCCTGGGCGCCGTCGTTGCGCCCACGGGACGCCCGCAGGACCAGACCCGCATCCTGGCCGGGGAGACCGTGGTCGCCACCGGCCGGCGCGGCGCGCTCTGGTTTGACGAGATGTGCTCCGAGCACGGGATCGCGCACGCGCCCGGCCCCGTTGACCTGGGCGTCCGCGTGGAGGTCCGCAACGAGGTGATGGAGGACGTCAACAACGTGCTGTACGAGTCGAAGCTCGTGGGCTACCCGCCCCCGTTTCGCAACAAGGTGCGCACGTTCTGCCAGAACCCGGGCGGCTTCGTGAGCCAGGAGAACTACGACGGCGGCCTGGCCGTGGTGAACGGCCACTCGTACAAGGAGCGCAAGAGTCCCAACACCAACCTGGCCGTGCTCGTGTCATTTAACTTCCGCGAGCCGTTCCACGAGCCCATCGCCTACGCGCAGAACGTGGGGCGCCTCATGAACATGCTGGGCGCCGGCCACATCCTGGTGCAGCGCTTTGGCGACGTGCTGGACGGCAAGCGCACGTGGCCCAAGGAGCTGGGCCGCTCCAACGTGGTGCCCACGCTGCCCGACGCGGAGGCCGGCGACATCACGGCGGCCATGCCGTACCGCGCCATGATCGAGATAGTGGAGTTCATGAAGGCCGTGGACAAGGTGGTGCCGGGCTTTGCCGCGGACGAGACGCTGCTCTACGCGCCGGAGCTCAAGTTCTACAGCAACCGCGTGGCGATGGACGCGCACCTTAACACCAACGTCGCGCACCTGCACTGCCTGGGCGACTCGTCCGGCTGGACGCGCGGCCTCATGATGTCGAGCGTGATGGGCCTGCTCATGGCGGATGAGCTGGCGGCGCGCTAGGCTGCCGCGGCGGCGGGGGAGAAGGACGGTGGCGCCGGGGGAGAAGGACGGCGGCGCCGGCCGCGATCCCGCCGCGGCGGCACCGCGCTACTGCCTCGCGAGCGTGAACACGTCCGTGTACGTGGCCGTGGCGTCGTAGGGGATGAGCAGGAACGACTCCTGCTCCGTGTGCGTGCACGTCACGCGCGCGACGGCGCGGGTGGGGTCGTCGTCGCTGCCAAAGCCCACCCACGCCACGATGGTGCCCTGGCTGTCCTCGGGCGTCGTGAGCTCGAAGGCGTAGGTGCTGCCCGTGGGGTCGTCCTTCTCGCCCACGCGCGTGCCCTCGAAGGTGACGTCCGTGAGCTGCCAGTCGCCGTCGGAGGAGTCAACGTCCGCGTCCGGCTCCGCGTGATAGTGCGCCACGCAGCCGAGCGTCCCCGTGAGGCGCTTGGAGTCCGCGGACACGCTCTCGATCTTGAGCGAGAGGGTCTGCCCCCGCGCCCCAAAGCAGCGCTTGCCCGAGGCCTCCTGGCTCTGGAACGTGCCGGTCCACGTGCCCTCGAGCGACGCCAGGCTGAGCTTGCGCGCGCCCGAGCTTGCGGTTGCCTTCGTGAGCTCCCACGAGCCGCTTGCCGCGGCGAAGCTGAAGTGCGCGGTCACGGTGCACGAGCGCGTGGCGTAGCCTTTGGCCTCGCTGAGGTGCAGCGTCACGGTCTCGGTCTGCCCCTTGCGGCTGAAGCTCGCCTTGCCCACCTTGAGCGTCGCGTCCTTGTAGAGCGACGCAAGCGACTCCGTGGAGGAGCCCGAGCTGCCCGCCGCGTCCGCCTTGGCGAGGATAGCGCCCACGCCAGCGCGGATGCGCGACGTGCCCACGCCCGTGGTGGCCGCGTAGGAGGTCGTGCCGCTGCGCCGCGTGGACTCCAGCAGCCAGTTGCCCTTGGTGTCGCGCACGTACGTGAGGCGCACGGGCACCGTGGCCGTGATGGAGCCGTTTGAGTACCTGATGCGCGCCTGCGCGGTGACGGTACCGTTCTTGATGCTCACGCTCCGGCCCGAGGCGGACTTCGCCACGAGGGCCTCCGTGCTGTCGAAGGCGCCCGCCTCGTGCTTGAGCTGCGGCGCGTTGGAAAGCGCGTCGCGTCCCACCTTGCCGAGGCTCGGGAGGTTCTGGCTCAGGGCGCCCGTCGCGATGGTGACGACCACGGCGAGAAGGACCACCCCCGCGGCCGCGCATGCCGTTGCCACGCGGTGGGCGCGCACGGTCGCGGCCAGCTTCCGCAGCGCGCGGGCGACGGGGTTGCCGGCGGCGTCCGTGGCCGCGGCATCGGCGGGGGTGCCGTCACGGTCGCCGCCGGCGGAGGAGGAGGGGGCGTCCTTCTCGCCCGCGTCCTCGCGGGGGAGCTCCCGTGGCTGCGGGCGCTTGGCAGTTCGCTGCGCCGTGGGCTGGGCGTCCACGCGCGTGGTCGGGGCGTCCTGCGTGGCGTCGCCGTCCGCGGCCGGGCCCGTGCCCGGCAGGTCCCGCGTGGTGCCCGCCTCGCCCTGCGTGTCGTCTTGCTTGCGCTTGTCTGCCATGTGCCCCTGCCCGTCGCGCCTGCATGTTCGCGTTTGTGGGAACAGTTTCTCACAGTTGGCTGCCGCGCGTGGGGAGGCCGGGCCGCCCGTGGTAGCGTGCCGCGGGCCCGTGTATGGCGTGTGCATTGCCACCTGCGCGAATAGAAGTCGCTCGTAGGTGGTATCCTCACTTACGCTGAACACTTATGTCGCGCAACGCCGCCGCCCCGTGCCGCCGCGCCGCGACCACCCAAAGGAGACCAAGATGAGAGAGAAGCTCGAGCGGCTCATCGCGGCGTACGCGGAGCTGGAAAAGAAGATGATGGACCCCTCCGTCGTGGGCGACCCCAAGGAGTACGCCCGCGTCGCGAAGGAGCACGCAAGCCAGGCCGAGCTCGTGGCCAAGGCCAAGGAGTACCTGCAGGCGCTTGACGACATCGAGGCCGCGCGCGAGATGCTGCACGAGGCCGACGCCGACGAGAAGGAGATGCTGCAGGAGGACATCGACGCCAACGAGCAGAAGATCCCCGGCCTCGAGGAAGAGATCAAGTACCTGCTGATCCCCGCCGACCCCAACGACGAGAAGAACACCATCGTGGAGATCCGCGCCGGCGTCGGCGGAGACGAGGCGGCCATCTTCGCGGGCGACCTGTACAGCATGTACGAGCGCTTCGCCACGAGCCGCGGCTGGAAGATCGAGGTGCTCTCCTCCAGCCCCGGCGAGGCGGGCGGCTTCAAGACCATCGAGTTCAAGGTCACGGGCGAGAAGGTCTACTCCGTGATGAAGTTCGAGTCCGGCGTGCACCGCGTGCAGCGCATCCCGAAGACGGAGTCGCAGGGCCGCATCCAGACCTCGACGGCCACGGTGGCCGTGCTTCCCGAGGCCGAGGACATCGACATCGAGATAAAGGACGAGGACCTGCGCGTGGACACCTACTGCGCGTCGGGCCCCGGCGGCCAGGGCGTCAACACGACGTACTCCGCCGTGCGCATCACGCACCTTCCCACGGGCATCGTGGTGCAGTCGCAGGACCAGCGCTCCCAGATCCAGAACCGCGCCGTCTGCATGGAGATGCTCCGCGCGCGCCTGTACCAGATCGAGCTGGAGCGCCAGCAGGCCGAGCAGGGCGCCCAGCGCCTGAGCCAGATTGGCCATGGCAACCGCTCCGAGAAGATCCGCACGTACAACCAGCCGCAGGACCGCGTGACGGACCACCGCATCGGCTTCAACAGCACGTACACCGGCGTGCTGCAGGGCGACAAGCTGGGCGAGGTGATCGAGGCGCTCGCCGCGGCCGAGCGCGCGGAGAAGCTCGCGCAGGCCGTCTGATGCCGTGACGGGCAGCTGCCTTGCACGGGCCCGCGTCCTTCTCGCCCGCCCGTGCCGGCCTTGCGGCTGCCTTTGCCCACATCACACAACGTGCACGCAGGCGCGTCTTCCGCAGCGGCGGGGGACGCGCCTTGTTCTAGAATGGCGCGGTACCGGACGGTGCGGCGCATGGAGGTGCCATGGCGGAGCAGGAAACGTGGACCATACAGAGGATGCTCGACTGGACGATCGGCTACCTCACGCGCAAGGGCGACGAGCGGCCGCGCCTCTCGGCGGAGTGGATGCTGGGCTCCGTCACGGGACTCACGCGCGTGCAGCTCTACACGAGCTTCGACCGGCCGCTTTCGCAGGAGGAGCTTCAGCGCATGCACGACGCCGTGGTGCGCCGCGGCACGGGCGCCCCGCTGCAGTACATCACGGGCGAGATGCCGTTTCGCCACATCGTCCTGCGCTGCGAGGAGGGCGTGCTCATCCCGCGGCCCGAGACCGAGATTCTGGTGGACGCGGCGCTCGAGGGCGTGGACGCGGCGCGCGCGTGCGGGCGAGAGGCCCGCGTGCTCGAGGTCGGCACCGGCACGGGATGCATCGCCTGCTCAATCGCGAGCGAGCGGCGCGGCACGCACGTGGTGGCGACGGACGTGTCCGAGCGCGCGGCGTCCCTGGCGGAGCGCAACCGCGACGCGCTGGGGCTCGACGGAGCGGTTGACGTCATCCGCTGCGACCTGGCGAGCGGCGTGGACCCGCAGTACATGGGCGCGTTCGACGTGCTGGTGTCCAACCCGCCCTACATCCCGTCCGACGTGGTGCCCACGCTTCCCGCGGAGGTCGAGGCGCACGAGCCGCACCTCGCGCTCGACGGCGGGCCGGACGGGCTCGACGTGTTCCGCCGGCTGCTCGAGCTCGCGCCGCGGGCGCTCCGCCCGGGCGGCATGCTCTGCGTGGAGCTGTTCGAGACCAACGTCAACACGGCCGCGGACCTCTGCCGCGAGCAGGGCGGCTGGGCCACGGTCGAGGTGCGCCAGGACCTGACGCGCAGGCCGCGCGTGCTCGTGGCCGTGCGGGAGGGGAGCCTCGCGCAGGGCATAGACCCGGGGCGCGAGCGCGCGCTCTCGCAAAGGGAGAAGGTCATCCACGTGGACCAGGCCGCGCCTGACGCGGCGGCCGTCAGGCGCGGTGCGAACGTCCTTCTCGCCGGAGGGGTCGTCGTGGTGCCCACGGACTCCGTGTATGGCATCGGGTGCGCGGCCACGCCGCACAACCCGGGGCTCGGGCGCACGTTCGCCATCAAGCGGCGCGACCTCGCGCAGACGCTGCCGTGGCTCGTGGCGGACGCGGAGGACCTGGAGCGCTTCGGGCGCGACGTGCCGCTGTGGGCCGTCGCGCTGGCGCAAAAGTTCTGGCCGGGCGCGCTCACGCTCGTGGTCAAGGCGGCGCCCACCGTGCCGCCGGAGTACGTGCGCAGCTCGGACGGCACCATCGCCCTCAGGCTGCCCGACTCCAACCTCGTGCGCGCGCTCGCGCGGCGCGTGGGCTGCCCGCTCGCCATCACGAGCGCCAACACGCACGGCGCGCCCTCGGCAACGTCCGGCGCCGGGGTGGAGGAGCGCATCGTGGCGGAGGCGGACCTCACGTTCGACGGCGGCCCCGCGCCCATCGCCATCGCGTCCACCATCGTGGGCTGCACGGGGGAGGAGCCCCGGATTCTGCGCGAGGGAGCCATCCCCACGGCCGACGTGATGGAGGTCGCGCGCGGATAGCGCGGCATGACGCGCGTCACATACGCGGCGCCCCGCATGGGGTATCTTTGTGGTAGCAACGGCGTCCCTAAGGAGTTCAACATGAAGATCGCAATCGCGTCCGACCACGCCGGCTTCAACCAGAAGCCCGCCATGGTGGAGTACCTCAAGAGCCTGGGCCACGAGGTCGTGGACTTTGGCCCGCAGAACGACGACCGCGTGGACTACCCCGACTTCGCGGACAAGGTCGCCCGCTACGTCGCCGCCGGCAACGCGGACCGCGGCGTCCTCATCTGCGGCACCGGCATCGGCATGGCCCTCACGGCCGACAAGGTCCCCGGCATCCGCGCGGCCGTCATCCAGTCGCCGTACTTCGCGCACCTCTTCCGCGAGCACAACGACGGCAACGTCGTGTGCATGTCCGGCCGCTTCACCCCGTTCGACGTCAACAAGGCCATCGTGGACGAGTTCCTCACCACGGACTTTGGCGGCGGCCGCCACGCGGGCCGCGTACAGAAGATCATGCGCGAGGACGACCCCTCCTTCAAGGGCGTGGACGCCTAGCCATCGGTACCCAATCCTGCCCATTTGGCGTGCTACCATTCTTGGCGGCAAAGTCAGCTCGCCCGCCCCGCCTCGCGCGGGACGGGCGCCGGGCACTGGAGGCACGCATGGACTTCGACACCAACCGCTTCAAGATCATCGACCACCCGCTCGTCCAGCACAAGCTGCATATCCTCAGGGACAAGAACACGTCCACCAAGGACTTCCGCGAGCTCGTGACCGAGCTGGCCGTGTTCGAGGGCTACGAGGCCATGCGCGACCTGCCGCTCGAGGACGTCGAGGTCGAGACCCCGCTCGAGAAGACCACCTGCAAGCGCATCGCGGGCAAGAAGATCGCGATCATCCCCATCCTGCGCGCGGGCCTCGGCATGGTCGACGGCATCCTCACGCTCGTCCCCTCGGCGCGCGTCGGCCACGTCGGCATGTACCGTGACCCCCAGACGCACGAGCCCCACCAGTACTACTGCAAGTTCCCGCCCTCGATCGAGGACCGCACCTGCCTCGTGGTCGACCCGATGCTCGCCACGGGCGGCTCGCTCACCGCGGCCATCAAGTTCCTGCGCGACGCGGGCGTGAAGGACATCCGCTGCCTCACGATCGTCTCGGCCCCCGAGGGCGTCAAGGCCGTGCTCGACTACGACCCGGACGTGCGCCTCTTCACCTGCGCGCTCGACCGCGAGCTCAACGAGAACGCCTACATACTGCCGGGCCTCGGCGACGCCGGCGACCGCATCTACGGCACCAAGTAGGCCCCCGCAGAACGGACGACGCCTTTCAGGGCGAGAAGAACGACCGACCCAGCCGGAAGTTCTTCTCGCCCTCTTTGTATCCCTCACCCTACGTAAGGGTTTCGCGAGCTCGCGTGCGCGGCGTGTAGGTTTCGTAGCATTTTTGAAAGTCGTTCAAAAATCGCCCCGCACATCGCGGCGCGAATCCTGCGGAAATGCGCCACTAGGCGTCCTACGTGCGACTTTTGAACGAAAACGCGAAAATATGCCTGTGGACTTTGCGATTCCACACAACTACACTTCATAGCGCTGACTTTGTGGTGAGTATCGAGGTGACCATGAACCAGGCGTTCGCCATCGTGTTAGGGGCCGTCTGCGGAGTGATCGGCGCGATTCCGTCTGCCGTGCTGTTTGAACGGGCCAACAAACGGGGTACAAACCATAGCGTTAGCGTGGGCGCGGGACTCGCGACAACACTTGTCTCGTTCCTGCTACTATCGGCGGCAATATACGTGGCGCATCTTAGGGCGCGGGCCTACGAGGCCAGCTTTGGGATCGCAACGGTGGTGGCGTTCCTCGTGGTTTGGGGAGTCGAGTCCATCAGGGGCTTGAGGGCGGTCCAGGGGTCCGCCTCGCCTGGAGGGAAGGACGAATAGTGAACCCGCTAGCAAGTTTGTCCAAGGAGATGGAGGAGCTGGTTGACAGCTTCATGGCCAAAGCCGTCGTCGGCAACACGACCGTGGGCCTCACCCAGTACATCTTCTTCATGCTCATCGCAATCGCGATCCTCCTGATCGTGATGTTCACGTTCAAGAAGAAGCAGTCCCAGAGCCTCGTGCCGCAGGGCTTCTTCGTGAACGGCATGGAGTTCCTCGTGGAGTTCGCCCGTGACGACCTCTGCGTGAGCCTCCTTGGCAAGAACTGGAAGAAGCACTTCCCGTTCGTCTCCGCGGTGTTCTTCTTCATCCTGTTCAACAACCTCCTCGGCATCGTCCCCGGCTGCCACCCCGGCACCGGTACGATGGGAGTCACGGCGGCGCTCGCCATCTGCTCCTTCGTCTACTACGTTGCCGTCGGCATCAGGCGCATGGGCGTGCTCGGCTACCTCAAGAGCATGGCGCCCGCCGGCCTGCCCGGCCCCATGGCCGGCATGGTCTGGGTCATCGAGCTCTTCTCCAACCTGCTCCGCCCGATCACGCTCGCCATTCGTCTGTTCTGCAACATGTTCGCAGGCCACATCGTCATGGGCACCTTCGCCATCCTGGCGACGCTCTTCGTCGAGCCGCTGCTGCAGGGCTTCTCCGCAATCGCGCTCGGCCAGGCGGCGTGCTCCATCTTCTGGGTCCTGCTCCTGATCATCATCTACCTGGTCGAGATCCTGGTTGCCGTCATCCAGGCGTACGTCTTCGCCCTGCTGTCGGCCGTCTACATCCAGCTCGTCGAGGACGAGTAGCAACTAGTGGGTACTCGCGGGCCCCACGCCCGCTGGTATACGTAGGTCAAAAAATCGCCCGGTCGTTGGGCGAATGACAAAGGAGGAATCGTGGGAGTCATCGGTTATGGTCTCGGCGTTATTGGTGCTGGCTTTGGCATCGGTCTCGCGGCATACGGAGCAACTACGGCCATGGCGCGCCAGCCCGAGGTCCAGGGCCGTCTGTTCACGGTCTTTATTCTGGGCTCGGCCTTCGTCGAGGCACTCGCCCTTATCGGCTTCGTCGTCACCCTCATTTCCTAAGCAATCGAGAAAGACGAACGACGCTGAGTTGGAGGCACGTATGAACATCAACATTAAGGGGCTTTCGCGCATCGTGGGGGCATCGGCCGCCACTGCCGCCGCCTCTGTGTTCGCGCCTACGCTCGCGCTTGCCAAGATGCCAAGCGGCCAGGACATCCTTCTCCCAAAGCCGGCGGAGTTCTTCCCCGCGCTCATCGCGTTTCTCGTCATCTGGTTCGTGCTCGCCAAGTTCGCTTGGCCCTCGATCCTGGGCATGATGGAGAAGCGCCAGAAGAAGATCCAGGACGACTTGGATTCGGCGGCCGAGTCTAAGGCCAAGGCGGCCGAGGAGGCCAAGAGCTACGAGGCAACGATCCGCGAGGCCCACAACGAGGCCGAGAAGATCGTCGCCCAGGCAAAGCGCGAGGCCGAGGAGGAGCGTTCCCAGATCCTCGCCAAGGCACAGCGCGAGGCTGCGGACATCATCACGAAGTCCCACGGTGCGGTCGAGTCCGAGCGCAAGAAGGCCATGATCGAGCTTTCCGGCTCCGTGGTGGACCTTTCCGTGGAAATCGCGAGCAAGGTCATCGGCAACGAGCTAAGCGAGGACCAGCAGCGCAAGCTTGCAGAGAAGTACCTTGCGGAAGTGAGTGTCCCAGATGAGCGCTAAGCGCAACGAAGATGAGAAGGTCGAGGCTTACTCCCGCGCCCTCATCGAGGCTGGGCGTGCGGAGGGCAGGGCCAATGCGGACCTTGTCCAGTGGGAGCACGCCCGCAAGTTCTCGCCCGAGGTCCTCGAGACCCTGAGCGCGATGCGCGATGCGGACGACCTGAACCTGATTGCGAAGGTTGGCAAGCAGTATCGGGAGATCCTCGACAAGGAGGACAAGACCGTTTCGGTCACCGTGACGACTTCCGTGCCCATGGACGACGAGCTTCGCGAGAAGGTTCGCGCCAAGGCCGAGAAGGACCTCAACGCTCCCGTGTACCTCGTGGAGCGTGTTGACCCGGAGATTCTCGGAGGCATCGTCCTCGAGGCTCGCGGCCACCGCTATGACGCTTCCGTTAAGGCCCAGCTCACGAACATCAGGAAGACGCTCGTCTCGACCTTCGTCGGAAGTGATGCGAAATGACAGACAAGATTAGCTCCACGGAGATCATGGACACGCTGCGTGGCAGACTGTCCAAGATCAACGCGACAGTCGATACGCAGGAGGCCTCGGTCGTGACCGAGGTCGGCGATGGCATCGCCCACGTCTCCGGACTGAAGTCCGCGATGCAGGGCGAGCTCCTCGAGTTCACCAGCTCCGCCACGGGCCGCAGCGTGTACGGCCTTGCCCAGAACCTGGACGTTGACGAGGTCGGCGCCGTTCTGTTCGGCGATGTCGACTCCATCAAGGAGGGTGACGAGTGCCGCACGACCGGCCGCGTCATGGACATCCCCGTCGGCCACGCGATGCTCGGTCGCGTCGTCAACCCCCTGGGCCAGCCGATCGACGGCGAGGGTGCCATCGACACCTCGCACCGTCGCCCCATCGAGTTCAAGGCCCCTGGCATCATGGAGCGCCAGCCGGTCTGCGAGCCCGTCCAGACGGGCCTCATGGCAATCGACGCCATGGTCCCCATCGGACGTGGTCAGCGTGAGCTCATCATCGGCGACCGCAAGACGGGCAAGACCGCCATTGCCATCGACACGATCGTGAACCAGGCCGACACGGACATCATCTGCATCTACGTCGCCATCGGCCAGAAGGCCTCGACCGTCGCCGGCATCAAGGAGACGCTCGCACGTCACGGCGTGATGGACAAGACGGTCATCGTCGCGGCAACCGCAGCGGACTCCGCGCCTCTGCAGTACATCGCGCCAATGGCCGGTGCCGCAATCGGCGAGTACTTCATGTACAACGACGCCAACGGCAACCCCGCTGACGAGAGCCACCCCGGCGGACACGTCCTCGTGGTGTACGACGACCTGTCGAAGCAGGCTGTCGCGTATCGTCAGATGTCGCTTACGCTGCACCGTCCGCCTGGACGCGAGGCGTATCCTGGCGATATCTTCTACCTGCACTCCCGTCTGCTCGAGCGTGCGTGCAAGCTGTCCGACAAGAACGGTGGCGGCTCCATGACGGCTCTGCCGATCATCGAGACGCAGGAGGGCGACGTCTCCGCGTACATTCCTACGAACGTCATCTCCATTACCGACGGCCAGATCTACCTGCAGTCGAACCTGTTCTTCCAGGGCCAGCGCCCCGCAGTCGACGTCGGCATTTCGGTGTCGCGAGTCGGCGGTGCTGCGCAGCTGAAGTCCATGAAGCAGGTCGCCGGCACCCTGAGGCTCGACCTCGCGAGCTACCGTGACAAGCAGGCGTTCGCGCAGTTCGGCTCCGACCTGGATGCCACGACGCAGTACCAGCTCAACCACGGCGCCCACATGATGGAGATGCTCAAGCAGAAGCGCTTCTCCGCACTCGACGTCGTCGACCAGGTCATCGCGATCTTTGCCGCCAAGGAGGACTTCCTCGACGACGTCGACCTCGATCACGTGACGCTGTTCCGCGACGGCCTCGCAAAGTATATGCAGGAGAGGCACCCGCAGCTGCGCGAGGAGATTCGCGACCACAAGATCGACGACGGCATGGCCGAGCGCATCAAGACGCATGTCAAGCACTACAAGGAGCAGTTCCTTGCGGCGCATCCCAACAAGGCCACGATGGGCGACGTCGCCAAGACGGCGGAGTCGAACGTCGACGTTGCCGCGGAGACCGAGGAAGAAGAGGGCCAGGAGCAGTAAATGGCCAACCTACGCGAAATACAGAGGCGCATGAACTCCATCACGAGCACCATGCAGATCACCCGCACCATGGAGATGATCTCCACGGCACGGATTCAGCATGCGCTCGCTCGCGCGCAGGAGGCCGGTCCCTACAAGGACGCCATCACGAACATGCTCGCGAACGTCGCCACGGCAGGTGCGGGCTCCACGCAGCCGCTCCTCCTCAAGCATGACGAGGAGAAGAACGTGGTCTTCATCGTCGTCGCCTCGGACCGCGGCCTCGCTGGTGGCTTCAACGTCCTTCAGCAGCGCGCTGTCGAGAGGGAGATGCGAGAGCTCGCCGGCAAGGGGATCAGCTCCTCGGTCATCACGTGCGGGCGAAAGCCTACCGAGTACTTCACGTATCGCAAGATGAAGCCGGTCCTCTCCTTCGTGGGTATCTCCTCCGAGCCCACGATGGACGAGGCCGACCGTATCGCGTCCTATGTGATGGACGGTTACGTGAAGGGCAAGATAGACCGCGTGATGCTCCTGTACTGGCACGCGAAGAACCGCGTCGACCAGACGCAGGTGACCGAGCAGCTTCTGCCCATCTCGCGTGAGAAGCTCATGATGCCTAACAGGCCTCGTACCCCCGAAGCGCTGGCCGAGGTCAAAAACAAGATCTACCCCGAGTACTCGTTCGAGCCCTCCGCAGAAGCTGTACTCGGCTATCTGATGCCGGCCTACTTCAGGACCGTCATCTTCCATGCTCTTCTCGACTCGGCTGCTGCCGAGCACGGCGCCAGGCGTCGTGCGATGCAGTCGGCGACCGACAACGCGAAGGAAGTGCTCGGTTCCCTGAGCCGCACCTACAACCGCGAGCGCCAGGGCGCCATCACCACCGAGCTGAACGAGATTATCGGCGGTGCTTCCGCATTGGAGGAAAGCTAATGGCAGAAACCGCAGAACAGACGCGCACTCCCTTGGAGGAGGCCGCCTTTAAGCACATGAACCGCACGGTGGGTACCGGCACGATCGTCCGTATCGTCGGCCCCGTCGTGGACGTCAAATTCGAGGGGCAGGTCCCGGCCATCTACACCGCACTGACCGTCGACGGCGAGACGCCGGTCGGCAAGGTGAGCACGGTGCTTGAGGTCGAGTCCCAGCTCGCGGGCGGCGTCGTCCGTACCGTCGCAATGTCCTCGACCGACGGCCTCCAGCGTGGTCTGAGGGTCAAGGACACCGGCCACCCCATGATGATGCCCGTCGGCCCCTCCACGCTGGGCCGCGTGTGGAACGTCATGGGTGAGCCCGTCGACGGCGGCGAGGTCCCCTCGGACGTCCAGTACTACCCGATTCACCACCCCGCGCCCGCGTTCGACGAACTGACGACGCAGACTGAGATCTTCGAGACCGGCATCAAGGCCATCGACCTTCTCGAGCCGTACGTCCGTGGCGGCAAGACCGGCCTCTTCGGCGGCGCAGGCGTCGGCAAGACTGTCTTGATCCAGGAGCTCATCAACAACCTGGCCCAGGAGCACGGCGGCACGTCCGTCTTCACGGGCGTCGGCGAGCGTACCCGTGAGGGTACCGACCTGTACCTCGAGATGACCGAATCTGGCGTCATCAACAAGACCTGCCTAGTCTACGGACAGATGAACGAGCCGCCTGGAGCACGTATGCGTGTCGCGCTGGCCGGCCTTACCACGGCCGAGTACTTCCGCGACCAGGGTCAGGACGTCCTTCTCTTCATCGACAACATCTTCCGCTTCTCGCAGGCAGGCTCCGAGGTCTCCGCACTTCTCGGCCGTATGCCTTCCGCAGTCGGTTACCAGCCGACGCTGGCGACGGAGATGGGCGAGCTTCAGGAGCGCATCACCTCCACGAAGGAGGGCTCGATCACGTCCGTGCAGGCCGTCTACGTCCCCGCAGACGACCTGACCGACCCGGCGCCTGCGACGACGTTCACGCACCTCGACGCGACGACCGTTCTTTCGCGTGCCATTACCGAGCTCGGCATCTATCCCGCCGTCGACCCGCTGGCGAGCTCGAGCTCCGCGCTTGACCCGTCCATCGTCGGCGAGGAGCACTACCGCGTTGCAATGGCGGTGCAGGAGACGCTGCAGGAGTACTCCGACCTCCAGGACATCATCGCGATTCTTGGTATGGACGAGCTCTCCGAGGAGCAGCAGCTCGTGGTTGCGCGCGCCCGCAAGATCCAGCAGTTCCTGTCGCAATCGTTCCACGTTGCCGAGAAGTTCACGGGCAACCCGGGCGTGTACGTAACCGTCGAGGACACGGTCCGCTCCTTTGCGGAGATCGTGGACGGCAAGTGCGACGACCTGCCCGAGCAGGCCTTCTACTATGCCAGTACCATCGACGACGTGCGCGAGCGCGCCAGGAAGATGGAAGCCGAGACGGCTCACGCTGAGTAGGGAAGATTATGGCAGAGCTTAACTGTCAATTCGTGCGCCCGGACGGGCTCCTCTTCGAGGGGCCCGTCGCGAGCTGCGTCCTCGTGACCGAGAGCGGCGAGCTCGGCGTGTGGCCCGGCCACGCGTCCGAGATCGTCCACCTTGGTGACGGCATCGTCCGTCTTAACCTGCGAGAGCAGGACGGGGGCGGCGTCGACAAGGTCATCGTGTCCGGCGGCTATGCCGAGATCAGCGGCGACAAGGTCATCGTTCTTGCCGACCACGCCCGAAAGGTTGGCGACATCGAGCCTGACGTCGTTCGCAAGACGAGGCAGAAGGCCATGGACGCCAGGGACCAGTATCCCGAGGGCGACAACAGGCGCGCGTATTATGACAACAAGATCAAGTGGTGCAACCTCTTGCTCAAGCATGCGGACGACAAGTAGAGACACCAGGGGTTCGGAGTAGCGTTGGAAGTAATCAAGGTTGAAGGCGGCCACAAGTTCACGGGCGAGGTCACGGTGGAGGGTGCCAAGAACTCGGCACTCAAGCTGATGGCCGCGACCATCATGGCCCCTGGCGTCACCACCCTCACCAACGTTCCGAACATCTCGGACGTTCACGTCATGGGCAAGGTGCTCAAGTGCCTGGGCGCGAAGATCAACGTAAAGAACGAGCACGAGCTCGAGATCGACACGACCGGCGTGGACAAGTGGGAGACGCCGTACCACCTCGTGGCCAAGATGCGCGCCTCTACGGCGGTAATGGGCCCGCTGCTCACCCGCTTTGGCAAGGCCGTCGTGGCCATGCCTGGCGGGTGCAACATCGGCGCCAGGAAGATCGACATGCACATCCTGGGCCTGGAGGCCCTAGGTGTCGCCTTCGAGATCGACCATGGCAACATCCACGCCTCGACCCCCAACGGCATCAAGGGCACGACGGTCACGCTCGACTTCGCGAGCGTCGGCGCGACCGAGAACCTCATGATGGCCTCCGTGTGCGCCGAGGGCACCACCACGATCGACAACGCGGCACGCGAGCCCGAGATCGTGGACCTGGCGAACCTCCTGAACGAGATGGGCGCCAAGGTCAGGGGAGCCGGCTCCCCGGTAATCGAGGTCGAGGGCGTCGAGAAGCTCCATGCAGTGGAGTGCCACCGCGTCGTGGGCGACCGCATCGAGGCCGGGACGTTCATCGCGATGGGCGGGCTCTGCAAGGACCCGGTCACCGTAAGGGGCTTCAACCCGCGCCACCTTGGCCTGGTGCTCAAGAAGTACGAGCTCATGGGGCTAGACATCAAGTGCTTTGACGATGGCTGCACCGTGAGCCGCAAGGGTCCCATCCACGCGACCGACATCCAGACGCTGCCCTTCCCGGGCTTCCCGACGGACATGCAGGCCCAGACGATGACCCTTCTGGCCCTGTGCGACGGAAGCTGCATCATCACCGAGAACGTCTTCGAGAACCGCTTCATGCTCGCGAGCGAGCTGCAGCGCATGGGGGCCGACATCCGCATCGAGGGGCATCACGCCATCGTCCATGGCGTCAAGGGCTTCTCGGGCGCGGAGGTAAAGTCCCCCGACCTGAGGGGCGGCGCGGCGCTCGTAATGGCGGGTCTCGTGGCGGACGGCGTCACGACCGTCTCCGAGATCCACCACATCGACCGCGGGTACGAGAAGTTCGTGGACAAGCTGCAGGCGCTTGGCGCCAAGGCCGTCCGCTGCGAGGTGCCCGACGAGGACGAGGACCTCTTCATGTAGGTCTGTGGCAGATACGTGCAAGTGCGGCCTGGGCGCCATCGCGTGCCCAGGCCTTTTTGCGACTTCGGGCCTTTGGTGGATTGGCACAATTGGGCAAGAATCGCCCTGTGCTTCGTTGGGTACATACTGACGAAAGCGAAACTGAACCCGCGGGCGCGGGAGTTTTTGGAGAAGAACATGGAGAACATTGCCGAGGGCCGTGTCCCAGGTGCGACCGAGGGCAAGGCGCCGTCGGACGTGGCCGGCGGCGGCGAGCACCTCTCGAAGTCGAACGAGGACTACATCGAGTCGATTTATCGAATAATGCGCGAGGAGGGCGGCGAGAGGGGCGTGCGTTCCGTGGACGTGGCCGAGCAGCTGGACGTCTCGAAGGCAAGCGTCAACAAGGCCGTCACCACGCTGCGAAACGCGGGCTACGTGGAGCAGAACCGTTACGGCCGCATCCAGCTGACGGATTCCGGCGTTAGCTACGCGCGGCGCGTGTGGCGGTGCCACCGCATGCTCAGGTCGTTCCTCGAGCGCGACCTCGGGGTCGACCCAAAGACTGCAGACGCCGAGGCGTGCCTGATGGAGCACGCACTTTCCGCCGACACGCAGGACAGGTGGCTGGCGTACCTCGAGAAGCAGGGAATCCAGGTGGAGGAATGAGCGAGAAGCGCGAGGCATCGTGGCCGAGCTGCCCCCTCTGGCGCGAGGCCGCGACCTCTGACGACGAGGACGCGATCCAGCGGCAGGAACTTGCGAGCGTCCTGTGCGGACGTACCGGGGCGGCCGTCGTGCTTTCGGGCGGCATGGGGCCGCTCATCGCGGAGCAGCCCTTCTCGCAGGGGATTCCATATGCAGAGTGGAACCTTTCTGACTCGGCCCTGATCGGCCAGCTGCACGGGCTGTTCCACGCGGCCGGGGCCGACTGCGCCGTTACGCACACGCTCGGGTGCTCGGACGTCCAGCTGGATGCGGGCCTCGCGCGGGTCGCGCGCGAGTCGAACGTCGGCGCCGTGCGCGAGGCGCGCTCGTGCGGGCCGCGGTTCGTGCTGGGCGCGCTTGGCCAGGTGGCGGAAGAGCGCCCGGACGGACTCGAGGACTCGCTGTGCCGCCAGGCGACGCAGCTGGCCGATGCCGGCGTGCACGGGCTGCTCCTGCTCGCGCACGACGTCGCGCTTGCGGCCGACCTCGTGCGGGCGATCCTCAAGGTGGTACGGCTGCCGCTTGTGGCAATGGTGCCGTTTTCCAGCGCGGATGCTGCCGACGATGCCACGGATCGGCAGCCGGAGGGCCCGCTTACCCCAGATGGCCTGACGCCGTCGCAGGCATTCTCGCAGTTGGCTGCCGCGGGAGCCTTTGCGGTGGGCGCAAGCGTTCGCCTGGAGGACGCCGCGTCCTTCTCGACCGCGCTCGCCTCTGCCGCGGACGCCGCGGGTCGCGGGCTCGTCGTGCGGCTGGACGGGGACGAACGGGACGCGCAGCCGGGCGAGAGGGACGGCTCCCTCGGGTCCGTGGCGGTTCGGACTGCCGCGGAATCCCTCGTGCGTGCCGGCGTGCGCGTGCTTGGGTATGCGGGACCCGATCCGCTCGGCGCGACGGCCGCGATCCTCGCGACGCTCGACCAGCTGTCGGGCGCACTCCACTTCGAGGTTCTCTAGCGGCGGCGGGCAAAATCTCCACGGCACCTATACGAGTTGCGTCGGGAGCGCGCTAAACATGACCGCCCGCCTATGTGATGTTTCCCGGGAACGGCCCAATGGCTATCCTTGTTCATGCAAGACGGGCCGGTTGCCGGGTCTGCACGCGGTGCGGACGCCAGGCGGCTGCGGCTCGACTGTTGATGCGTATAGAAGGGACCATTCATGAAGGCTGTTATTCCCGCCGCGGGATTGGGAACTCGTTTTCTGCCTGCGACGAAGGGAACGCCAAAGGAGCTCCTGCCCGTTCTGAACAAGCCGGTTATCCAATATGTTGTTGAGGAGGCCCTCGAACCCGAGGGCGTGGACGAGGTCGTAATCGTCAACTCGAGGGAGAAGCCGCAGCTCGAGTCGTACTTCCGCGTCGACGGCGGTTTCGAGGACATGCTGCGCAAGCGCGGCAAGACCTGCGAGGCGGACCTCGTGCATGACGCGTCCAACCTTCCCGTCTCCTTCGTCTACCAGGACAACCCGCGGGGCCTGGGTCACGCAGTCTACTGCGCCGCCGACGCGGTTGGCGACGAGCCGTTCTTCGTTCTTCTCGGCGACTACTTCGTTCCCGACCACCAGATGTGCGTGCGCATGGCCGAGGTCTCAAAGCAGCATGGCGGCGCTTCGGTCATCGCTGTGGCGCCCGTGCCCGCCGACCAGGTGAGCCGCTACGGCATCATCGCGGGCGAGCACGTCGGCTCGCTTGACGGGTCCGACGTCGCGGACGAGGACGAGGGCGCCGTGTGGAAGGTCACGGGCCTGGTCGAGAAGCCCGCGCCCGAGGACGCGCCGTCCCACCTTTACATCGTGGGCCGCTACCTGCTGACGCCCAGGATCATGGACCTGCTGGCCAACCAGGGCGTGGGCGCCGGCGGCGAGATCCAGCTGACGGACGCCATGGAGCGCCTGCTTGCCGAGGAGGAGATGTACGCGCTGGTGGTCGACCCGACCGAGGGTTGCGACACCGGCACGCCCGCGGCGTGGGCCGGCGTCAACGCAAGGCTCGCGCTTCAGGACGAGTCCACGCGCGAGGCGTTCCTCGAGGCGCTTGGCAAGAGCGTCCTGGGCGATAACTAGCGCATACCTTCGATGCGCAACATACACTTCAGGGTCGGCGGCTGGTATAGCAGGCGCGACGAGGGATACGACCTCGAGGGCGTGCGCGCGGTCGCCGCGGCGTTGGGCGTCGTGTGGGGGACCGTGCACGAGGGCGCCACGATCGTCGTCGGCTACGACACCCGCCACGACAGCGAGGACATGGCGCTCGAGGCCGCGGGGCTCATCGCTTCCTGCGGCCTGCGGGTCCTGCTGGCCAACGCCCCGACCCCGGCGCCCGTGCTCGAGGCGGGCGTGGCCCGCGACGACGCGTGCGTGGGCGGCGTGCTGGTCTCCGGCGGGGACTACTCGAGCGACTATGGCGGCGTCCTGGTCTGCGGGCCGGACGGCGGTTCCGTCTCGGATGCGTTCGCGCACGACGTGGACAAGCTCATATCCTCCGTTCCTGGCACGGCACGGGGCCGCTACGCCCGCGTCGACCTGCAGTCGCCGTACGTGCTCGAGCTCATGGGGCTGATCGACGCCGAGGCCGTGCGATCTTCTCGCCCGCGCGTCGTCGTGGACAGCATGTACGGAACGGCCCAGTGCGTCGTGCCGTCGCTCCTGCGCGACCTGGGCGTCGACGTCGTTGAGCTTCACGCGGGCTGCCGCGCTGACTTTGGCGGGCTGCATCCGCGCGCGATTGAGCCCTGGGTCGATGACTGCGAAGCGGCCGTCGTGCGCGAGGGCGCGGACCTTGGCCTTGCCTTTGGGGGAGACTGCCGCCGCCTTGCGCTCGTCGATGCGCGCGGCCGCATGGTATCCGTCCACGACCTGGGTCCCCTCGTGCTCGACCATCTTGTGGGCGAGAAGAACGGGTGTGGCAGGGTCGTCGGCACCCTCGCGTGCTCCGAGCGCCTCGAGCGCCAGGCCGAGCGGCTTGGCCTTGACTATACGGCGGTACCAGTTGGCTTCTCGCGCCTGCATGCCGAGATGGCCGATGGCGACGTGCTCATGGCAGCGGAGGAGTACGGCGGGCTGGCGTTCCCGAACCACCTGGCGGAGCGCGACGCGATTCTGGCGGCGCTCTACATCCTCGAGGAGCTTGCGACGCGGCACGCCACCGTCGAGGGGCTGGTGCAGGGGGTGCGCGGCGAGGTCGGCCGCATGGCATACGGGCGAGAGGACATCACCCTCGACGTGGCGAAGGTGCAGGCGTTCCGCAATATCCTGCCAGGCCTCAATCCGCGAGCGATGGCGGGAAAGACACCCGTCGCCGTGAACCACGCGGGAGGCCTCAAGGTCACGTTCGATGACGGCTCATGGGCGATGCTCAGGCCGTCGCGCTCGCAATCCATCGTGAGGGCCTATGCGGAGGCGGCAACGCGCGAGGAACGAGACGACCTCCTGAAGTCGGCCGAGAAGATCGTTTACGACGGGCTCTCTGGAGATGCCGCGGGCTGAGGGTTGGGGTCCCGGTGGCCTGTCTATAAGAGGGCAGTGGCAGCGATTGACAATCGGATTGACAATCGACGCGTAATGTCAAGATTGGCAACTTGGCTCAAAGGTAAGCCCTAGATATAGATTGCAAATTCAATAGCCGTGCAGACGTTTCGTGCCGCGGCCCCGCGCCGACTTGTGTTCGGCCTGTGGAGAAGCGGATTGT
>NZ_JBJEHW010000205.1:0-8003 GCF_051876455.1 Parafannyhessea sp. | reverse complement strand
GCCCGTCTGACGATCCCACAGGCGCTCATACTCGCCGCCGGCGTGGCTGAGCTCGGCGTGTGTGCCGTCCTCCACGATCTGGCCGTGCGAGAGCACCACGATGCGGTCGAGCGAGGCCACCGTGGAGAGGCGGTGCGCCACGACGATGGACGTGCGGCCGTGCATGAGGCGCTCCAGGGCCTCCTGTACCAGGGCCTCGGACTCGCTGTCCAGGGCCGAGGTGGCCTCGTCCAGCACCAGGATCGGCGCGTCCGTGAGGATGGCGCGCGCGATGGCGATGCGCTGGCGCTGCCCGCCCGACAGCTTGACGCCGCGCTCGCCCACCATGGTGTCGAGCCCCTGCGGCAGCCGGTCTATGAACTCGAGCGCGTTTGCCTGGGCGGCGGCGGTGCGGACCTGCTCCTCCGTGGCGTCGGGCCGGCCGTAGGCGATGTTCTCGCGGATGCTGCGGTGGAAGAGGAGCGCCTCCTGCGGCACGTAGGCGATCTGGCGGCGCAGGCTCTGCTGCGTGCAGCGGCTGATGTCCTGGCCGTCCACCAGCACGCGGCCCTCCTGCACGTCGTCCAGGCGCAGCAGCAGCTTGGTGAGCGTGGTCTTGCCGGAGCCGGAGCGGCCCACCAGGCCCACGCGCTGGCCCGCGGGGATGTGGAGCGTGAGGTCCTTAAACACGGAGTCGCCCTCTGCGGCGTCGTGGTAGCGGAAGCCCAGGTGCTCGAAGTCGATGGCGCCCTTGGTGACGCGCAGCTCGCGCGCGTCCGGCGCGTCCTCAACCAGGCGCGGCTCGTCCAGGATGTGGGTCATCTCCGCGGCGTCGCCCAGAGCGCGGTTGATGCGCTGCATCATGGAGCTGGTGTAGTTGAGGCGCATCGTGAGGTTGTACGTGTAGGTGAACATCATGACGAGCGTGCCGGCGCTGATGCCAAACCACGCGTTGCCGCCCACCATGAACACGGAGACGATCGCCATGATGAGCACGATGATGCCGGAGCTGGCAAAGTTGCGCCGCATGCTCGCACGCATGCTCACGGTCTCGGCCTGGCGGGCGTCGCGGTCCGCCGCCGTGAAGAGGTCGCGCTCGAAGTCCTCGCGGCCGCAGGTCTTGACGGCCAGGATGTTGGTGACGGCGTCGCTCAGCACGCCGGAGAGGCGGTTCTGCGCCTGGGACGTGCGCTCGGACAGCGGCAGGATGCGCTTGTACATGACCCAGACAAACGCGATGTAGACCACCATCATGGCGACGAGTATCGCCACGAAGAGCGGCACCTCTCCCACGAGGCTCAGGATCGTGGCCGCGATCGAGGTGACCATGGGGATGAGCGTGAACACGACCACGTCCACGAGCTGCGAGTACCCGCTGGTGAAGCGGCTGGTCTGGCTTACGAGCGCGCCGCCGAAGTTGCTGGTGTGGAACGTCATCGACTGGTTGGACAGCGTGTCGAAGCACAGGCGGGACAGGTGGTAGTTGCCGTTGATCTCGAGCTTGTAGACGCTGTAGTCCTGCAGCTTGCTGAGGACCTGTCCCACGAGGTTCACGAGCACGAGCGCGACCACGTAGGGCGAGAAGACCGCGAACACCTGGCTCGCGGGCACGGGCGATGCCTGCACGCGGTCGACCACGAGGCCCATGACGTAGGTGTTGGCGAAGGTGAGCATGAGCGTGTAGCCGGCGCTGGAGATGACGGCGAGCGCGGTGATGCCGGGCTGCATGCGCGTGACGTCCCAGAACCTCTGGAGCGTCCGACGCATGGTCGAGCGCTCGAGGCGGGCGGTGTTGCGTTGTGACACGGGTATTCCTTTCTGGCGGGGTGATGCGGGCTGGGATTGGCTGGCGTGGCCGGCGGGGCGGCTGCGCCGGCCGGCTAGGCCTGGGCGCCGTCGCTCGAGAGCGTTGCGAGCAGCTTGAGCAGCAGGCGCTTGAGCTCCGCGCCCTCCTCCGGGGTGATGCCGCCCTTCATGCAGCCGAGCATGCAGCGCGGCACGTCGTGCGCGCGCTCGTGGAGCTCGCGGCCGGCGGGGGTGAGCTGCACGATGACGGCGCGCTCGTCCTGGTTCGAGCGGATGCGCGTGATGTAGCCGTGGGCCTCGAGCCGCTTGAGGAGCGGCGTGAGCGTGGCGGAGTTGAGGTAGAGCCTGCGGCCGAGCTCCGAGACGGTGATGCCGTCCTTCTCCCATAGGACCATCATGGTCACGTACTGGGTGTACGTGAGGCCCAGCGGGTCGAGGAAGGGCTTGTACCTGCGGGTCAGCTCCTTGGACGCGGCGTAGAGCGGGAAGCAGAGCTGGTTCTCCAGCGCGAGCGGGTCGGGGTTGTGCGGCGCCTGGTCGCAGGCGTCGACGGGGAGGGATTCGTTTTTCTCGGCCATGTGAGCCTCCTGGCGGCGGCGTTGGTTTGCCGCATTAGTAAATAGCGTGCGATACGTACGCAATGTTACCCCATCGTGCGCGATTAATATCCGGCACGGCGTTGCCATGGCGACATGCGCATACCGCTTAGCCGTGTATCACAATTGACCACCGATTAGTGGACGATTTTGTGGAGACGGGCGCTACGATTGAGTAGCACCAATAACAAACTGGAAAGTTGGCCCAGAGAAGGGACGAGACATGAAGTTCTTTATCGACACGGCGGACCTGGACGAGATCAAGCAGGCGTCGGACTGGGGCATCCTGGCCGGCGTGACCACGAACCCCTCGCTGTACGCGAAGACCGGCGGCAAGCTGGCCGACTTCGAGGACCACATGGTCAAGATCTGCAAGATCGTGGGCGAGGACGTGCCCGTCTCCGCGGAGTCCACGGCCGAGACCACCGAGGACATGATCGCCGACGGCGAGCGCCTGAGCGCCCTGGCGCCCAACATCGTGGTAAAGCTGCCAATCTGCGAGGCGTCGCTGCCCGCGACGCACAAGCTGGCCTCCGAGGGCATCCGCGTCAACATGACGCTCGTGTTCAGCGCGCCGCAGGCGCTGCTGGCGGCCTCGGCGGGCGCGCGCTACATCAGCCCGTTCGTCGGCCGCTTCGACGACATCGGCGACGACGGCATCGAGCAGCTGTCCAAGGTGATCGAGTGCGTGAAGAACTACGACTACGGCTACTGGGAGCAGGAGGGCGGCCCCGAGATCATCACGGCCTCCGTCCGCACCCCCAACCACGTGACGCAGGCGGCGCTGCTGGGCGCCGACATCGCGACCGTGCCGTTCGCGGCGCTCAAGAAGTGCCTGCACCACCCGCTGACCACCGAGGGCCTGGCCAAGTTCGCGGCCGACTGGGCGAAGGTCACCGGCGAGGCGAAGTAGCGACACTGCGACACGCCGAATCGCGACAGATTGCGAGCGCATGGGGCGGAATCCACTGCGGGTTCCGCCCCGATTCTTGCTGCGAGCCAACTTTCTGGCGGCTCTTTGCACGTGGAGGGGGTTTGAGTGTACTTTGCGGTTGATGTATCTATTGAAATGGGCTTTCGGCAGCCTGGTGGATCCTGGGAAATACACTCAAACCCGCTTTCGATGCATCGGCACCGTCCTTAAAGCCTCTTTGAGTGCCCGGCGCCCGCTTGCCTAGGCCGCAAAGTACACTCAAACCCTCGTGAGCTGCACGTTGGCCGAAAAAAGTTCCGTGGACATCCTGCTGGAGCCGATGGCGCCACGCCTCGGCTGAACGAAGTGGGTGCAATGCCTACAGACGAGGGCGGCCGCCGGCGCGTGAGTCGCACGCGTGCCGGCGGCCGCCCTGTAAGAAACGCTGACGTGAGGTGCAGCTACTCGCCCCAGACGCGCTCCGCGATGCGCTTGATGAGCTCGCACTTTGCCCACTGGTCGTCCTCGGTCAGGACGTTGCCCTCCTCGGTGGAGCTGAAGCCGCACTGCGGGGAGAGGCGCAGCTGGTCGAGGGGCACGTACTTCTCGGCCTCGTGGATGCGGGCGATCACGGCGTCCTCGTCCTCGAGCTCGGGGAACTTGGAGGTGACCAGGCCGAGTACGACGACCTTGTCCTTCGCGAAGCGCAGCGGCTCGAAGTCGCCCGCGCGGTCGGAGTCGTACTCGAGGAAGAAGCCGTCGTAGTTGGCCGAGAAGAGCGTCTTTGCGACCGGCTCGTAGCCACCGGAGCTGAACCACGTGCTGCGGAAGTTGCCGCGGCAGATGTGCGTGGTGATGGTCATGTCGGCGGGCTTGGCCTCGAGGATGCGGTTGATGGTGGTCACGTAGTTCTGGGCGACGCGGGCGAGGTCGATGCCCTCGGCCTCGTAGGCGGCGCGCTTGCTGGCGTCGCAGAACTCGCCCCATGCGGTGTCGTCAAACTGCAGGTAGCGGCAACCCAGGTCGTAGAACGCGCGTACGGCGTCCTGGTAGGCGGCCACGATGTCGTCAAACAGCACCTGCTCGTCCTGGTAGCGCTCGATGGGCTGGTACGTGGCCTTGCCGCGCACGCATGGGATGAGGTGCAGCATGGACGGGGACGGGATGGTCATCTTGGTGGGATAGTCGCCCGCGATCTGACGGAGCTTGGCGTAGTGCTTGAGGAAGGGGTGATCGCCAAAGCCGATCTTGCCGGTGAAGCGCAGCTGGGCGCCCTTGGGCTTGGGACCCTTGAACTCGACGGACCAGTTGGTGGTGTCCACGTGCTCCACGCCCTCGAGCTCCTCCAGGAAGTCGAGGTGCCACATGGCGCGGCGGAACTCGCCGTCGGTCACGGCCTTGAGGCCGACGCGCTTCTCGTTGGCGACGAGCTCGGTGATGCACTCGTCCTCGACGGCGGTCAGCTCGTCGCGGGTGATCTTGCCGGCGGAGAAGTCCGCGCGGGCCTGCTTGAGGCGGGCGGGTCGCAGGAAGCTTCCGACGACGTCGTAGGTGTAGGGCGGCTGCTTGATGGCCATGGCGTTTCCTTCCGTTGGCGCGGCGGCCAACGGGTGGCGTCGCGTGTCGTTTGCATACGGGTTAGGATGGCACAGGCCTGCCATATAGAAAACTATCCATTGGTAAGAGATAACCATAGCCACAAGCTATGGCATGCCGCACCCTCGCTACGAGTGGTCGCCCTTGCGATAGGTGCTCACGTAGTCCTGCAGCAGCGTGAGGTAGCGGCTCGCGATGGGCGAGAGCGGCCGGTCGCCGCGGCGCACGTAGCCCAGCTCCATCACCTCGTCGCTCTGCAGCGGGACGGAAACGATCTGGCTGCCGTTGAGCGCCTCGGAAAGGATGCCGGAAGATATGGTGTAGCCGCCCAGCCCAATGAGCAGGTTGAACAGCGTGGCGCGGTCGGTCACGACGATGCTCTTCTCGGCCGGCTCCGTGATGTGCAGCTCCTCCGCAAAGTACGGCGAGTTGTGGATGCCCTGGTCATAGCTCAGGCGCGGGTAGGGGAGAAGGTCTTCCAGCGTGACCGAGGCCCGCTCGGCCAGCGGGTTGTCCCGGCTCACGAAGACGTGCGGCGCCGCGGTGAACAGCGGCTCGAAGGCGAGGCCCGCCGCTCGGATGGCGTTGGTGATCACGTCGCGGTTGAAGTGGCTGCGGTAGAGGATGCCCAGCTCGCTGCGCTGCACGCGGACGTCGTCGATGATGCCGGCGGTGCTGGTCTCGCGGAGCGAGAACTCGTAGCGGTTGGCGTCGTGCTCGCGCACCAGCTGCACGAAGGCGTTCACCACAAAGGCGTAGTGCTGGGCAGACACCCCAAAGACTCGCCGCACGTGCGCGCCGCCCTTGTACTCCGACTCGAGCAGGTCGGCCTGCTCCACCACCTGCCGCGCGTACGAGAGGAAGCGCGTGCCCTCCTCCGTCAGCTCCACGCCCGTGCGCGACCGCGTGAAGATGGTGATGCCCATCTCGCGCTCCAGCTCGCTCACGGCCTTGGACAGGCTGGGCTGCGCTATGTAGAGCCGCTGCGCCGCCGCCGTGAGGGAGCCGGACTCCGCCACCTGTATCACGTACCTGAGCTGCTGAAGCTTCACACTGCCTCCTCACGTCGCACACATTGTGGCACAACTGCCAGCCACATCGCACGCTAGGCGATGCCGGCGTTGCGCGGCCGCGAACTTGCGCTAACCTTGCCGCAGACGCCGCCCCGGCGCGGGGCTGGCCGGCGTCGCATCAAAAACTCATCGCGCGGGCCGTGCGCCCGCGCTTGTGAAAGGCGGGACAGGATGAGAAGGACTTCCTCAAGGATAGCGGCCGGCATCGGGATCGCGGCGGGTGCCGTTGCGGCGACGGCAGCGGTCGTGGCGCCGCGCCGGGGCGACTCGTACGTGGACGCCCGCTGGCAGCGCCTGCGCGGGCACCGCTTTGCGCACCGCGGCCTGCACGACGCCAAGCTCGGCATCCCGGAGAACTCGCTCGCCGCGTTCCAGCGCGCGCACGACCTGGGCTTTGGCGCGGAGCTCGACGTGCACCTTACCGTGGAGGGAAAGCTTGCCGTCATACACGACTCCAACACCAAGCGCATGTGCGGCACGGAGCTCACGGTGGAGAAGAGCACCCTCGCGCAGCTGCGCGACCTCACGCTCGCGGACACGCAGGAGCACATCCCCACGCTGGACGAGGTGCTCGAGCTGTTTGAGTTCGACACCGCCTCCGACGACCCGGAGCCCGCGCCGCTCATCGTGGAGGTGAAGACCGCCTCCGCCGGCTGGGCGCGCGTGGCAGAGTTGTGCGAGAAGACCATGGCCGCGCTCGACGCGCACACGGTCAGCTACTGCATCGAGAGCTTCGACCCCAGGGTCCTGGTGTGGCTGCGCCGCCACCGCCCGGAGGTCGTGCGCGGGCAGCTCTCCCGCGACTTCCTGCGCGACGGCGACCTTGGCCCGGACGTCCCGCGCGACTTCGCGGCCACGGTCATGTTGGGCAACGTCTTCGCGCGGCCGGACTTTGTGGCGTACAAGTTTGCCGACAGGACGACGCCGGCCGTGGAGCTCGTGGTGCGCGCGCTGGGCGCCAAGCCCGTGTACTGGACCATCCGGACCCCGGAGGACCTCGTCTCGTGCGAGTCCGATGGTGGCGTCGCGATATTCGAGGGCTTCGTGCCCGCGTCCTGCCGCGCCGGGGAGGACGCCAAGCCCCGCGCGTAGGCGCGCGTCGCGCAAAGGCATCTGTAACATAGCCGCGTCCTTCTCGCCCGCATGGGCGAGAAGGACGTTTCGCTAGAAGTAGCGGCCGATGACCTCCGCCACGCCGTCGTGGTCGCAGTCGGCCTGCGTCACCACGTCCGACGCCTCGAGCGCGGCCGGCGTGGCGTTTGCCATGGCCACGCCAAGCCCGCAGTTGCGGAGCATGTCCAGGTCGTTGTCGCCATCGCCCACGGCCACCACCTGGGACAGGTCGAGCCCCAGCTCGTCGCACAGCCGCGCGATGCCGGAGTCCTTGCGCACGCCGGGCGCCGTGATCTCAACGGAGGCGCCCTCCGCAAAGGCAACCTGCACGTTGGCGCCGCGCAGCGCCTCGCGCGTACGCACGCGGCCCTCCTGCGTAAAGTGGTACAGGTTGATCTTGACGGCCTTGTTGGGGTGCTCCCGCAGGAAGGCGATGGGGTCGTCCATCTGCTCGTTTACCTGCTCCCAGAGGGACTGGTACTGGCCCAGCCCCACCTCGGGCGCGCGCTCCACGTCCGCCTTGTTGAAGTAGGCGCCCGTGGAGGTGAGGATGTTCACCAGACAGCCACTCGCAAGGCCGGCGCGCACGGCGTCCATCGCGCCGTGGTTGGGGATGGTGGTCTCGCTCACCACGCGCCGCTCCCACAGGTCCATCACTACGGAGCCGTTGCCCAGCACGGCGTAGCGCACGGGCGCGAGGTCGTGCAGCAGGGGCACGATCTCGCGGTAGCCGCGGCCAGTCGCGATGGTCGCGAACGCGCCCTTCTCCGTAAGCCCGCGCAGAGCCTCTGCCGTGGCCGGACTCACCTGTTTCTTGGAGTTGAGCAGGGTCCCGTCCATGTCGAGCGCAAGCAGCCTGTAGTCGTGCATGCGGCCTCCGTTACGCGAGCTCGCGCTTGAGCTCGTCCGCGATCGCGAGGATGAACT
>NZ_JBJEHW010000204.1:0-8007 GCF_051876455.1 Parafannyhessea sp. | reverse complement strand
CCATCTCGACCAGCAGCTGGTTGAGCGTCTGCTCGCGCTCGTCGTGGCCGCCGCCAAGCCCGGCGCCGCGCTGGCGGCCCACGGCGTCGATCTCGTCGATGAAGATGATGGAGGGCGCCGCCTCCTTGGCCTGCTTGAAGAGGTCGCGCACGCGGCTCGCGCCGACGCCCACGAACATCTCGACGAAGTCAGATCCGGATATCGAGAAGAACGGGACGCCTGCCTCGCCGGCCACGGCCTTGGCAAGCAGCGTCTTGCCGGTGCCCGGAGGGCCCACCAGCAGCACGCCGTGCGGGATCTTGGCGCCCATGCGCTTGTAGCGCTCTGGCTCGCGCAGGAAGTCGCGGACCTCCTTCAGCTCCTCCACGGCCTCGTCGATGCCGGCGACGTCGTCGAACTTGACCTTGGGGCGCGTCTCCTCCGAGGTGCGCGCCTTGGTGGCCTTGCCAAAGCTCATGGTGCGGCCGTTGGCGCCGTTCATCTGGTTCATGAAGTACACGAACGCCACGACCACGAGCACCGTGGGGATCACCGTGACGAGGAACGACTCCAGGAAGTCGTTGGACGAGGTGTCGATGGTGAACGTGGTCTTGGGACTCTTGGCCATGAGCTCCTGCAGGCTGTCCGAGCCCACGTACGTGCTCTTGAACTGGGACGTCTTGTCCTTCTCGCCCACGTCGGACTTCTTGCGCCAGTACGTGCCCGTGAGGCTTCCGTCCTCGGTCTTGAACGTGACGCTCTTGACGCGGTCCTGCTTGACGGCCGTGACGAACTCGTTGGTGCTCATCACGTCCGCGGGCGTGCCGCGGTAGGAGTTGTAGCCCGCGTACATCGCGTAGGCCACCACTGCCACCAGGATGAGCGAGACGATGATGTTGCGTCGGGGGTTGGGGCCGTCGCCCCTGGGGTTGGAGGGGTCGACGCCCCTGAGGGTTGGCTTGTTGTTGTCTGCCACTCGTGGCTCCTTGTGTTGCTTACTTGCTGTAGACCTCGGGCTTGAGGATGCCCACGTAGGGAAGGTTGCGATAGCGCTCGGCGTAGTCGAGGCCGTAGCCCACGATGAACTCGTCGGGCACGTGCGCGCCCACGTAGTCCGGCGTGACGGCCGGCTTGTGGTTGGGAATGTCCTTCACGGCGAACGCGCAGATCTTGATGGAGTTGGCACCGCGGCCGCGGAGCAGGTCCATCAGGTAGCTGAGCGTGAGGCCGGAGTCGAGGATGTCCTCCGCGATGAGGATGTCGCGGCCGCGGATCTCCGTGTCGAGGTCCTTCAGGATCTTGACCACGCCGGAGCTCTTGACGCCCGCGCCGTAGCTCGAGACCGCCATGAAGTCCACGGCGCACGGCACCGTGATCTTGCGCAGCAGGTCCGCCGTGAAGACGAAGGCGCCGCGCAGCACGGCCACGACCAGCGGGTTCTTGCCCTCGTAGTCGCGGCTGACCTCCGCGCCCAGGCGCGCGACGATCTGCTTGATGTCGTCCTCGCTCAGGATGACGCTCTGGATGTCCGGATGTAGCTGCTCTGCCATGGTGATCCCCATTTCGTGTGTGCGCACGGGCGCCGGAGCGCCCGCCCAGGCGCCTCGCGACGGCGCCGCGCTGCCGTCAGTCCCTACTGAGGGACAATTCTAGCAGCAGCCTTGTTGCGGGGAGCGTTCGAACTCGCTCGTCCGGCCGTATTCCCGCCACCCAGACCACCTGCCCGCGCGGGGACGTGCGCACCACCGGCACGGCGGCGCGGTCCGCGGCGGGCACCTTGGCCTCGTTCAGCAGGTCGGAGAGCTTCTTGCTCTGGCCGTGCATGCCGAGCGGGCACATGACGTCGCCGGCGGACGCGGAGTCCACCCACAGGCGCCCGCCCTGCGCGTCGAGCCCGGCGGCCGTGGCGTCCAGCAGCACGGAGCGGCCCTCCCACTCCACGGCGTGCGCGCGGGCCACCTCCGGCGCGGCGGATCCCTGCGGCACCGTCACGACGCGGGCGAGAAGTGCCTGGCCATCGGGCAGCTGCAGCCTGCCGGGCACGTCGAGCCAGAGGGCGAGGGGGCCGTCCTTCTCCCCCGCGGCAGCCTTTGCGCGGACGAAGAGCAGGCCGTACTCCACGCGGGCGTCGCAGCCCATGGGTGTGCTGGTAGACCCGGAGCCCGCCGCCACGAGCGCGAGCACGCGGTTTATGTGGCGCGCCTCGAGCCGGGCGTCCGGGCAGACGGCGAGCATGGCCTTGCGCACCACGCGGCGCGCGATGGCCACCTCGCACGCAGCCAGGCGCGCGGCGTCGAGCGCGACCATGGTGTCCGAGCTGCGGCGCACCAGGTCGCGGTACGTGCGCGAGGCCACCTGGTTCATGTAGGCGTCCTCGTCGGAAAGGATGTCGCACGTGGCGGACATGCTGCCCATGATCTTGGGGTTGCGCTGGCGCAGCAGCGGCATCACCTGGTGCCGCACAAAGGCGCGCAGGTAGCGCGTGTCGGCATTGGTGTTGTCCTCGCGCCACACGATGCCGCGCATGCGCAGGAGGTCGCACAGCTCCTCGTGCGTGCGGTCGAGCAGCGGCCGCACGATGCGGTTGCGCCGCCGCGGTATGGACGAGAGGCCCGCGGGCCCGCTGCCGCGGATGGCGTTCATGATGAAGGTCTCCGCGCGGTCGTTGGCGGTGTGGGCCGTGAGGATCCTGGCCGCGGAGCGCGGGACGCCCACCTCCGCGCACAGGCGGTTGGCGAGCCTGGACGCCTCCTGGTAGCGCACCTCGCGACCGACGTTCTCAACGTTGGAGCCGGCGGCCTGGCCCAGCGCGCCGGCGTCCGCGAGCCCGGCCACGTCCACGCGACGCACCGTGCACGGGATGCCAAAGCGGGCCGAGAGGTCGCGCACGAACTCCTCGTCCTCCGCGGCGTCCAGCCCGCGCAGGCCGTGGTTGACGTGCAGCACGTGCAGGCGCTCGCGCGCGATGCGGGCCGTGCCGCGGCCGTCGTCTATGTCGAGCTCCGCCGTGGCCGCCAGCAGCAACAGTGCCGTGGAGTCCGCCCCGCCCGACACCATGAGCACGACCGGCGCCCGAAGCTCGTCGTCCCGGCGGGACGACGGCCGCTCAAACTGCTGGCCTGCGCTTGCGTACCTTCTGCTCACGCTTGGCAACGTTGCCTCCTGACGTACGTGCCCGGCGCGCGGGCGCCGGGAGCTTGTGCACCTGCAAGCATACGACGGCCGCGCCTCCCGCGGAGGGGAGGAAACGCGAAGGCCACACCGTAGCGACGCCTTGCCACCGCACATGCCCTACAATGCCGTGGTTGTGACGCGCCGGACGCGCCGGCGCCACGCGGCGTGCGACCGCGCACCGTATAGGGAAGGGCGAGAAGAGCATGACACCCAGGATGCACCTGCACGTACTGGCCAGCGGATCCAAGGGGAACGCCGCCGTGGTGGAGGGCCCCGCGGGAAGCGTCCTGATAGACTGCGGCATATCCCGCCGCGAGCTGCTGCGCCGCGCCGACGCCGTGGGCTGCGACATGGACCGCGTCACGCACGTGATCGTGACGCACGAGCACTCCGACCACGTGCGCGGCCTTCCCGTATTCTGCAACCACTTCGACGGCGACGTGCTCGCGACGGCGGGCACCGCGGGAGGATCCAAGTCCCTGGCGCAGGTGCCGTTCACGCTCGTGACGCACGAGCAGACCATGGCGCTCGCGGGCATGGTCGTGAGCACCTTCCCCACCTCGCACGACGTTGCCGACCCCTTTGGCCTGCGCTTCTCCGTCGTGAGCGACGACGGCGAGCTTGAGGACGCCATCGCCTGGTGCACGGACACGGGCTTCCTCACGTCCGAGGCGCTGGGACAGCTCCGCGGCGCGCGCATCCTGGGCATCGAGTCAAACCACGACGAGCAGATGCTCGCGCACGGGCCGTATCCCGCCTACCTGCGCGCCCGCGTGGGCGGCGACACCGGCCACCTCTCCAACGCGCAGGCGGCCGACGCACTGCCGCTCCTGGTGACGGAGGACACGGAGACCGTGGTAGCCCTGCATCTATCCGAGAAGAACAACACCCCGGGGCTGTGCGTCCGCACGCTGGCGGACGCGATGGGCGCCGCCGTCACGACGGACGACGACGGCCGGCCGGAGGCGCGGACGGCAGACGGGCTGCTCACCATATGCGCCGCGAGCCAGGAGGAGCCGCTCACGATCTGGTAGCGGCACGGCCGGCACGGCGGCGCACCCACGGGCCCGTGCCGTCAGCGGGCGCCCGTGCTTCTCGCCTGCGAATCCGCCTCGCGCCGCGCGAGCTCGCGCTCCAGCTGTACCGCCATGGGGATTGCCACCAGCACCGTGATGACGTCCGCCACGGACTGTGCGCACTCCACGCCAGGGAGCCCCAGCACGCGGCTGAGGATCGCCACCACCGGCGCGAGCGCCAGGCCCAGCCGGCACAGCCCCAGGAACGTGGCGCGCCACATGCGGCCCGTGGTCTGCAGGGCAAAGTTGGTGATCATGGCGATGCCCGTAAGCGGCAGCGTCACGCTCTGGAAGCGCAGCGTGACGGTTGCGATGCGGATGACCTCCGGGTCGTCGCGAAAGAGCGAGACGATCTGCCCCGCAAACGCGAACGTGAGCACGCACACGCACGCCACGATGCCAAAGGCCGCCTTGCGGGCAAAGCGCATGGCCTCGCGCACGCGGTCGTAGCGGCCGGCGCCGTAGTTGTAGCCGCACACGGGCTGGAACCCCTGGCCAATGCCAATCTGGATGTAGTTGCCAAAGCTCACCACGCGCTGCACGATGGCGATGGCCGCGATGGCGGCGTCCCCGTATGGGCGGGCGGCGTTGTTGAGCACGGTTATGGCAAAGCCGCTCACCAGCTGGCGCGCCAGCGAGGGCAGGCCGCCGTTGTTGATCTCTCGCACGAGGTCGCGCCCCACGGCGAGCGCCCCAAGCGAGAGGTGCGCCACGTGGCTGCGCTGCATGCCGACCAAGAGCAGCACAAAGCTCAGGAACTGGCAGGTTATGGTGGCGAGGCCCGCGCCCGCGATGCCCAGCCCGAACACAAAGATGAGCAGCGGCGCCAGCCCAAAGTTGAGCACCGCGCCGGACACGAAGGCGACCATGGCGTAGGCGCTTTCGCCCTCAAATCGCAGCTGCATGTTGAGGGTGAGCGCGGCGCACATCCACGGCGCGCCGATGAGGATGAGTCCGATGTAGGTCTTGGCGTACGGCAGGATGGTGCGAGTGGAGCCCGCCAGGATGCAGATGGGCTCCAGCAGCAGGTGGCCCACCACGGCTATGGCGAGGCCCATGCAGAACGCGGCCGTCACGCCGATAGAGGCCATGGTATCCGCCATGCGCTGGTCGCGTCTGCCCAGGTAGCGCGACATGGCGTTGCCCGTGCCCTGCCCAAAGTAGAACCCCGCCGCCTGGATCAGCGTCATCACCACAAACGCCACGCCGATGGCGCCGGAGGCGGAGGTCGATATCCGCCCGATGAAGAAGGTGTCCGCAAGGTTGTAGAGCGTGGTCACCAGGTTGGACACGATGGACGGCCACGCAAGCGACAGCACCAGCCGGTGCACGGGGCTCTGCGTCATCTGGCGGTACTTGCGCCTGGCTGCGTCGTCTTGCCCGGAGGCACCGTCCCCCTGGCCCGCCGCGCCCTGCGCCGTGGCCACGTCCTTCTCGCCCGCGTTGTCCCGCTTTCCCTGCACCACGCATTCCCCTCACGACCGCCGGCCGCCTCGTGCGGCCATCACTCGTGATACACCCGCGCGGCCCGTCGCGGCAACCTTGGGGAGAAGAACGCCCGCCCTACCCCGCGCGGCCTCGGTACGCGCGCGAGTCCCAGCCCTGACGCAAGGAGCCCGCCACCTTGCGGTGACGGGCTCCCATGGTTCAGGCTCCTATGCGGCTGTGCGCGCGGGCTGGTTTAGAACGTGACCGGCTCGTCGTAGTAGCAGCAGGTGAGGATCTTCTCGAAGTCCTCCTGCTTGGTCTCGCGCGGGTTCTCCGGCGTGCAGGCGTCCAGAACGGCGTTCGCGGCGATCTTGGGCAGCTTCTCCTTGAACTCGGCCTCGGAGACCATGACGGGCTGGTCGTTGGCGTCGGCCTTGATGCCGCCCACGGCGTAGTTGTTGATGCCCTGCGGGATGTTGAGCTGGTCGTTCATGCTGCGAATCTTCTGGACCAGGTTGTCGACGAGCTGGTCGTCCGTGTCGCCGGGAAGGTGCAGGATCTCCTTGGCCACGTAGGCGTAGCGCTCCTTGGCGCGAGAGTCCTTGGCGTTCCACTGGATGGCCTTGCCCAGGTACATGGCGTTGGCGCAGCCGTGGATGATGTGGCCACCCTCGAAGGCGGCACCGGTCTTGTGCGCCATGGAGTGGACGATGCCCAGCAGGCCAGACGAGAACGCGATACCGGCGATGCACTGGGCCTCGTGCATGTGGGCGCGGGCCTCATGGTCGCCCGTGTAGGACTTGGGCAGCCACTCCACGATCTCGCGGATGCCGTGCAGCGCGTTGGCATCGGTGAACATGGAGGCCGCGGTGGAGACGTACGCCTCGAGGCAGTGCGTCAGAGCGTCCATGCCGGTGTGGGCGCACAGCTTGGCGGGCATGCTGTAGGTGAGCTCGGGGTCGACGATGGCGACGTCCGGCGTGATGTTGAAGTCGGCCAGCGGGTACTTGATGCCCTGCTGGTAGTTGGTGATGACGGAGAACGCCGTGACCTCGGTGCCGGTGCCCGACGTGGAGCTGATTGCGCAGAAGTGCGCCTTGTGGCGAAGCTCGGGGAAGTTGAACGGCTTGATGATCTCGTCCCAGGACTCGTCAGGATACTCGTAGAAGACCCACATGGCCTTTGCGGCGTCGATAGGAGAGCCACCGCCGATGGCGACGATCCAGTCGGGCTGGAACTCGCGCATGGCAGCCGCGCCCTTCTCCACCGTCTCGACGGAAGGATCGGACTCGACGCCCTCGAACAGCTTTACCTCGAAGCCGGCGTCCTCCAGGTCCTTCTGGACGTCCTGCAGGAAGCCGCCGCGACGCATGCTGTGGCCACCGGAGACGATGATGGCCTTGTGGCCCTTGAGGTTCTTGACCTCATGACGGGCGCCCTCTCCAAAGTACACGTCACGCGGGTTAGTGAAACGACCCATTTCAATCTCCCAACATGTCGACCATCGCCCCTCGCGATGGACTGTTCGCCTTGAAGCTATTAATGACATACCACGTTTCGATTCATGCGCGTGTAACTTTTCGGCAATATTACGCGTTTGCGGGTCAAACGGCGTGCTATTATTAGTGAAGATTATAATTTGCTGAGGATTTCATGCGCAACTTGTCCATCAATCACTAGTCAAGTTGGCCAATACCTCAAGCGTCTTTAAGGTTTGGTGAGAAGACCATGGCCACGTTCCTCAACCCCAGTCCCGTCTTCGGCCCGGTGCGCAGCCGGCGCCTGGGCGTCTCGCTCGGAGTCAACCTCATGCCCTGCACGGGCAAGATCTGCTCGTTCGACTGCATCTACTGCGAGGTGGGCTTCAACGCGAAGCGCCGCACCAAGGACCCGTTCACCAAGCTCAGCGAACTCAAGTCCACGCTGCGCGAGGCGCTCGAGCTCATGGCCGCCGACGACGACCTGCCCGACGTCATCACGTTCGCGGGCAACGGCGAGCCCACGCTGAGCCCCAAGTTCCCCAAGGCCGTCGACGCCGTCATCGAGCTGCGCGACGAGCTCGCGCCCAACGCAAAGATAGCCGTGCTCTCCAACGGCACCAACGCCGACCAGCCCGAGGTCCGCGAGGCGCTCCTCAAGGTGGACGACAACATCCTCAAGCTCGACGCGCACTCGGACGACCTCGTGCGCGCCATCGACCGCCCGCTGGCCGCCTCCTACTCCGTCGAGCACCAGGTGGAGACCTATGCCAGCTACGACGGCCACGTGATTGTCCAGACCATGTTCCTGGAGGGCATGTTCGGCGACCGCGACGTCTCAAACACCTCGTACGACCAGGTGAGCGAGTGGC
>NZ_JBJEHW010000203.1:0-8021 GCF_051876455.1 Parafannyhessea sp. | reverse complement strand
GACTTCAAGCCGTTTGGCTGGTACCGCATCGCCCTCGGCGTCGTGGTGATTGCGTACTTCCTGTTTGCCTACCACATCATCTAGCGCGTGGGAGAAGCGCGGCGCACGGCATCGCAACCGGTACGATTCAGGCGGTCAGCCCTTGTGGCTGGCCGCCTTTTTATATGCCGTAGCGGTCCCGCAGGTCCTGCAGAACCTCGTTCATGTCATGCGTCCTGCCAGCGCGAATGTCTGCCTCGGCACGCTCGATTGACTCGTACAGCCTGCGGCGCGCCTCGGCATCGCGCGCCGACTCGCCCTTGGTGCCGCCGGAGGGGATGCGTGTCACGTCTGCCATGGCGGTCCTTTCGTCTGGGTTCCGGATGATGCCTATGGTACCCACCCGGCGGCCTACTATGGCAGTCGTCTGAGCACCACGTATGCGTTGAGATCGCCAGGCGTAAAGCTTAATTCGCGTATGCCGCGCCGAGCGGCAGGATAGTCCTTCCCCTCTGCAATTGATATAATTAAAGTAACAGATTCCAGCTAGACACTTGTTTGGTTTGGAAACCTTAAGATGCATAAACTCGCGTGTGACAGGAAACCCCGACCATAACGTAAAGGTTTGGCTGGTGGGGAGAAAAACGCCTCACCTTTGATGTTTTGTCGCCTGGCCCCATAGTCCGTGCATGCAACGCTATCGTTAAAAATGGCATATCAATCACTTAGATTCATGCAGTTTATTGAGCTAATTGTGCGCGCTGGAATGTCGGATTCCACGTATCACAGCGGCACGCTCGCCCCCAACCAAGCAAAAATGTCACTACGCATATAGCTATTCGATATCCACACCTGAAAAAGTTGCCGAAACGTTTCCAGTCACGAAAACCCTTCGCCATGAGTAACGGTCGTGGGGGAATAAACGACCGTTTGGCGGTTCATTTTCGACCGCCTGCCCATTGGGCAGGCTAATCCTCTTAAACACTTTGCCCTTACGCGACGGGAGCCTTGCAGGATTTCCTAACGTACGTTTTCCGGAGATCCCTAACACGGTCTGGAGGGTGAAGGCATGCAAGAGGCATCCGCTGTCAGCATTGCTAAGCAGAAGAAGAAGGAGCTCGACTCCAGCTTCTTCAAGAAGGGCATCATGGTCGCCCTGTTTTCGAGCCTTATGTACGGCTTCTACACGGCGTTCGTGACTGCTGGTCAGAACTCACAGTTGTGGACCAGCTGGACCAGTGCCATCAACCCCACCGCCTTCCTCGCGGTCTTCATCATCCCGACCGTCGCCAGCGCGATCAACGACTCCTGCAGCGCCATCTGGGCGCTTGCCATCACTGCCAAGCAGGGCAAGCTTGGCGACTTCGGCCGCACCATCAACACCAAGCCTGGCGTCATCCTGATGCTCTCCGCGCTCGTCGGTGGTCCCATCGCCACGGTCGCCTACATCATCGCCCTCTCCCAGGCGGGCACCATCGTGGTTCCCATCGCGGCCCTCAACCCCGCCATCGGCTCGATTCTCTCCCGCATCCTCTACAAGCAGGAGCTCGGTCCCCGCAAGATCGCCGGCATTGCCATCTGTGTGCTCGCCGGCCTCATGATCGGCACCGCAAGCCTCACCGGTGACTCTTCCTCCAACATGGTCCTCGGTCTCGCGCTTGCGTTCATCGCGGCACTTGGCTGGGGTGCTGAGGGCTGCATCGCCGGCTACGCCTCCTGCATGATTGACACCCAGATTGGCATTACCATCCGCCAGTGCGTCTCTGGCGTGGTCGAGCTCATCGTCATCCTCCCGGTCCTGTCCCTCATCGGCGGTGTCAACCTTGGGCAGACCTTCGGTTACGTCGGCGCGGCAATCACCGACCTCCCCACGATCCTCTGCTTCATCGTTGCGGGCTTCTCTGCCTACAAGTCCTTCGCGAGCTGGTATCGCGGCAACTCCATGTGCGGCACCGCGCTCGGCATGGCCTGCAACGGCACGTACACCTTCGTCGCTCCCCTCGTCACCTGGATCATCGTCGGCCTGATCATGGGCGTCCCCGGCTACGCCCTCCCGCCGATCGCATGGGTCGCCGCAGTCGTCATGATCCTCGGCATCCTCGTCATCGCTGTTGACCCCAAGGAGCTCTTCGGAAAGAAGGAGGAGGCATAATGCGCCCGCTCAACTACGCAATGCTCAAGTACTTCACGACGGTCGACGAGGCAAGCGTGGACGACGTGATGAAGGACCTCGCGTCCGACTACTCCGGATACACGGCGTTCAAGCGCGACAAGATGCAAGAGGCCCTCATGACGGCCGAGAAGAACGGGCTCATCAGCGAGAGCCGCGTCGACCTGGACGACAACGGCGACCTTCGGGTGTTCTACAGCGCTGACGCCGAGCAGCGCGACACGATCAATTCCTACATCAAGTAAGGGGGTTCGTCATGCGCTACAGGGGAGAGGAGGCCATCGGCCTCATCGAGACCATCGGCATGGTTCCCGCGCTCTACGCGGCCGACGCCATGCTGAAGGCCGGCGACACCGAGCTCGTCAGCTACGAGAACGTCGGGTCCACCCTGGTCACCATCATCGTCAAGGGCGACGTCGCGGCATGCGAGGCTGCGGTCAAGGCTGGCAAGGAGGCTGCCTCCAGCATCGGCAAGCTCACCGCCGCGAACGTGATGAAGAGGCCCGTGCCGCCCATCGGAGACGTCGTCTCCGTCCACGACGTGGACTACAACTAGGAGGTTGTCATGGCAAGTGAGGGCATGAACGCGCTTGGGGCCATCGAGACCTTTGGTCTGGTCTGGGTCCTCGAGGCGGGCGACGCCATGTGCAAGGCGGGAGACGTCGAGCTCATCGGCTACGAGAACACCGCCTCCGGCTACATCTCCATCCTCGTCCAGGGTGACGTCGCGGCATGCAAGGCCGCGGTCGCGGCGGGAGTCAAGGCAGTCGAGGCACTGGGTGCCGAGGTCTACAGCTCCGTCGTCATCCCGAGGCCGCATCCCAGCCTCAAGAAGATCACCGACAAGTACACCGTCGAAAAGCTGCTTCCCTACTAAGGGGGTGTCGAATGTCTCTCATCGATAACGATCTCCTCTCGATTCAGGAGGCTCGAATCCTCCTGGAGCATGCGGCCGAGTCCGCGGAGGTCCTCGAGGGACTGCCGGCATCGCTGGTCGACGACTTCCTGTCCCATCTACGCGAGCGTCTTCTCCCGAAGGCTCTCGAGTACGCGGAGTCGTCCTTCTCCGAAAGCGACTACTGCTCTCCCGAGGATGAGTCCGAGCTCACGAAGTGGGTCATCAGCGACCTGCTCGATGACGTGTGCGCACAGACACCGGTCCAAAAGATTGTTCGCTCGCGCAACGGCTCGGCAGAGGTGTGCCTATCCAAGGGCGTCGTTGTCTCGCTGCTTCCCGATTGGCTTGCGGTTCCCACGATGCTCAGCCAGCTTTTCATGGCCGTGCGCTCAAAGAGCCCCATCGTCTTCTCGGCCAGCGCCCGCATTCACACGACGTGCGAGAAGGTCATGGAGGACGTGCTCGAGGTTGCCGAGTTCTGCCACTATCCCACGGAAGCGATTGGCTACCTTTCGACGTACTGCCCGGAGGGCGAGGAGTGGGTCTGCTCCCAGCCTTGCGTGCGCGTGGTGATCGACTCTCGCGAGGAGTCGAACCCGCACGACTTCGACGCTGCCGGCAGGGACGTCTACCACGCAACGCTCGGCAACAACCCGGTCTTCGTGGAATCGACCGCCGACCTCGCGGCCTGCGCGGACGAGATAGTGCTTGGGAAGTCGTTCTGCTACGGAATGCTTCCCGGTGCCGAGCAGAGCATCGTCGTGGAGCGCGCCGTGGACGAGCAGTTCCAGGCGGAGCTCCGTCGCCGCGGATGCTATTTCCTCTCGGACGAGCAGGCAGACAGGCTCGTTGGCACGCTGTTCATGAAGGATGGCACGCCGTACCGCGAGCTCATCGCAAAGAGCGCCTTCGACCTCGCCCGCCGCGCGGACATCACGGTTCCCGAGAGCACTAAGGTCCTCGTCGTCGTGAAGCCCTACGTAAGCGAGTACAGCTTCTTCTCAAAGGCGAAGTTCGGTCCCGTCCTGTCGTACTACGTGGAGGACAGCTGGCGTACCGCGTGCGAGAAGTGCATCGAGCTGATCCTGAACAGCGGCCACGGCAACGCACTCTCGATCTTCTCGAAGGACCCCGAGGTCATCCGCCAGTTCATCCTCAAGAAGCCGGTGGGCAGGGTCCTCGTGAACGTGAGCACTGGTCTTGGATGCATCGGGTGCCACAGCGACCTTCCCAAGACGCTCACGGTCACCGGATGGGACTGCGCGACCACCTCGGAGCTCGGGGTCACCTACGGCGACTTCGTGCGAAGGAGGCAGGTCGGAATCGGGGAGGGCGCCGATGCGCGAGAGCTGCTCGACAGGGCGAGCTCGTGCGACCACACCCCGGTGACGGTCAAGATTCGGATTCCAAGCTCCAGGGGTGGGGAGAAGAGCCACCCGGAAGAGCCGAAGGATACAGGCAAGGAACCGGAAGAGTGGTTTTCCGGCGTAGTACAGGCAATTCGTAACGATTACGAGAAGGAGTGAGAATGGACATCAAGGAGTTTGCGAAGGAGCTGTCCGAGGCAACTAAGGACATGTCCGACGAGCAGCGCGAAACTGTTCGCAAGATGTTCGAGAAGGTGGCTGACCAGCTCGACGCGCCTGCCGCTCCCGCCCATGCGCACGTGAGCAGCGATGATCCCTACGACGTTCCCGATGGCCCCACCGATCGTCAGGTTCGCCTGAAGGACAACTTCCTCAAGCAGGTCCCCAGCATCACCATGTTCCGCGCCCGTGCGGTCACCGAGATCATGAAGGCTAACCCCGGCATGCCCAAGATCGAGCTGCGCGCCAAGGCCTTCCGTCACTGCTGCGAGACCGCGCCCCTCGTCATCCAGGATGATGAGCTCATCGTCGGTGCCCCCTGCGGCGCGCCTCGTGCCGGTGCCTTCTCGCCCGACCTCGCGTGGCGTTGGCTGCGCGACGAACTTGACACCATCGGCGACCGTCCCCAGGACCCGTTCTACATCTCCGAGGAGGACAAGCAGTACTGCCGCGACGTCCTGTTCCCGTTCTGGGAGGGCAAGTCGCAGGACGAGATCTGCGAGGACCAGTACCGTGAGGCCGGCGTCTGGGAGCTCTCCGGTGAGTCCTTCGTCTCTGACTGCTCGTACCACGCCATGAGCGGCGGTGGCGACTCCAATCCCGGCTACGACGTCATCCTCATGCACAAGGGCATGCTCGACATTCAGCAGGAGGCTAAGGATCACCTGGCTGAGCTCGACTACGCCAACCCCGATGACCTCGACAAGATTTACTTCTACAAGAGCGTCATCGACACCACCGAGGGCGTCATGATCTACTCCAAGCGCATGAGCGACTACGCCAAGGAGCTCGCCGACAAGTGCACCGACCCGAAGCGCAAGATGGAGCTCGAGCAGCTTTCCGACATCCTCGCCTATGTGCCCGCCCACAAGCCCCGCACCTTCTGGGAGGCCGTCCAGTCCGTCTTCACCATCGAGAGCCTGCTCCCGGTGGAGGAGAACCAGACCGGCATGTCCCTCGGCCGTGTGGACCAGTACATGTACCCGTTCTACAAGGCTGACATCGAGGCCGGCCGCATCACCCCGTACCAGGCCTTCGACATCGCTGGCTGCATGCTCATCAAGATGAGCGAGATGATGTGGGTTACCTCCCGTGGCCAGTCCGAGTTCTTCGCCGGCTACCAGCCGTTCGTGAACATGACCCTCGGCGGCGTCACCCGTCAGGGTCACGACGCGACCAACGACCTCACCTACCTGCTGATGGACGCCGTCCGTCACGTGAAGGTCTACCAGCCCTCCATCGCCTGCCGCATCAACAACAAGTCCCCCGAGAAGTACATGCGTAAGATTGTCGACATCGTGCGCTCGGGCATGGGCTTCCCCGCGTGCCACTTCGATGACACGCACATCAAGATGATGCTCGCAAAGGGCGTCAGTGTCGAGGATGCTCGCGACTACTGCATGATGGGCTGCGTCGAGCCTCAGAAGTCCGGCCGCCTCTACCAGTGGACCTCCACGTCCTACACGCAGTGGCCAATCTGCATCGAGCTCACCCTCAACCACGGCGTGCCCCTGTGGTACGGCAAGCAGGTCACGCCCGACTACGGCGACCCCGCGCAGTACAAGACCTACGAGGAGTTCGATGCCGCGGTCAAGAAGACCATCTACTACGTCACCAAGTGGACCGATGTTGCAACCGTGATCTCGCAGCGTGTTGCCCGTGATGTGGCTCCCAAGCCCCTCATGTCCATCATGTACGAGGGCTGCATGGAGAAGGGCAAGGACGTTTCCGCTGGTGGCGCCATGTACAACTACGGCCCTGGCGTCGTGTGGACGGGTCTGGCGACCTATGCGGACTCCATGGCCGCCATCAAGAAGCTCGTGTTCGACGAGCACAAGTACACCCTCACTGAGCTCAACGAGGGCCTCAAGGCCGACTTCGAGGGCTACGAGCAGATGCGGCAGGACTGCCTCAACGCGCCCAAGTACGGTAACGACGACGACTACGCCGATAACATTGCGGCTGACATCATCGACTACACCGAGCACATCCACCTCGACTTCAAGACGCTGTACTCGCACATGTCCACGGGCACCCTCTCCATCTCCAACAACACGCCCTTCGGCGAGATGACCGGCGCCTCCGCAAACGGCCGCAAGGCCTGGACCCCGCTGTCCGATGGCATCAGCCCCACCCAGGGTGCCGACCACAAGGGCCCGACCGCAATCATCAAGTCGGTCTCCAAGCTGTCGAACGATTCCATGAACATCGGCATGGTTCACAACTTCAAGCTCATGAGCGGCCTGCTTGACACCCCCGAGGGAGAGAACGGCCTCATCACGCTGCTGCGCACCGCTTCGATGTTCGGCAACGGCGAGATGCAGTTCAACTACCTGGACAACAAGACGCTCATCGATGCCCAGAAGCATCCCGAGAAGCACCGTGACCTGGTCGTGCGTGTCGCAGGCTACTCCGCATTCTTCAACGAGCTCTGCAAGGACGTCCAGGACGAGATCATCAGCCGCACGATGCTGACCAAGTTCTAGTTTCCATCGCATTAGAAGGTCTTTTAGGAGCCGCACGCCGCGGCAAGTAGTAGAAGGGAGAGGTTGCTATGAGCCATGAGCAGGGAAGCGTTGAGCGCAAGGCGCGCATCTTCAACCTTCAGAAGTACAACATGTACGACGGCCCCGGCGTGCGCTCCATGGCCTTCCTCAAGGGATGCCCGCTCCGTTGCAAGTGGTGCTCCAACCCCGAGAGCCAGCAGCGTGGCCACGAGGTCATGTTCAAGAGCGCCAACTGCGTCAGCTGTGGGGCATGCGTCGCCGTGTGCCCCGTGGGCGTGCACAAGATGGTCGACGGCCATCACGTGGTCGATCACAACGTGCAGTGCATCGGCTGCCGCCAGTGCGAGCAAGCCTGCCTGTACAGTGCCCTGCAGATCATGGGGGAGGATCGCCCCATCGACGAGATCGTCGAGTTCTTCGACGAGGACAAGGACTTCTACCGCATGTCTGGCGGCGGCATCACGCTGTCCGGAGGCGAGGTCCTTGCCCAGCCCGAGGCGACGCTCGCCATTCTCATGGCGTCCAAGGCCCGCGGCTACAACACGGCCATCGAGACCTGCGGGTACGCGTCCACCGAGACGATCATGAAGGTGGCCCAGTACGTGGACCTCTTCCTGTTCGACATCAAGCAGATGGACCCCGTGAAACACAAGTACTGGACGGGCGTAAACAACGAGCAGATTCTCTCGAACGTAAAGAACCTGCTCGAGAACGGCTACAACGTGCGAGTCCGCATGCCGCTTCTGAAGGGCGTGAACGACTCGAAGGAGGAGATCGACGCGGTAATCGAGTTCTTCAAGCCGTATCGCTACCAGAAGAACTTCGACGGCGTTGACCTTCTCCCATATCACAAGCTGGGGGTCGGCAAGTACGCCTCCCTT
>NZ_JBJEHW010000202.1:0-8103 GCF_051876455.1 Parafannyhessea sp. | reverse complement strand
CGTCGCGGCGCAGGTCAAAGTGCTCGACGCCCGGCGCCTTGATCGAGAGGATCTGGCCCTCCTGCGCCAGGAGGTGCAGGTTGCGGTAGACCGTGGCCTGGCTCACGCGCGGGTCGCGGGCGCGGACGGCCTCGTATATCTGCTCAGCCGTGGGATGGTCGCAGCGCGAGCGGACCTCGTCCAGCACCATCTGGCGCTGTCTTGTGTTGCGTCGCGCAGGGGCGTGGGCGCGCGTTCTTCTCTCTTCCATTTCCGGCTCCAAAAAAATCCGATTTGCTATTGACACGGGGTCATTTACGGCAATAATGATAATCGTTTTCGTTAGGAAAGGAAAACAATAGGAAGGAATCACCATGAAGTTTGTTTGCCCCGTTTGCGGATACGTTGAGGAGTTTGACGGAGACGAGCTGCCCGCCGACTACAAGTGCCCCCAGTGCGGCTGCCCCGGCTCCAAGTTCACCAAGCAGGCCGACACGATGACCTGGGCCTCCGAGCACGTCGTGGGCGTCGGCAAGCTGGAGGGTGTGCCCGAGGACATCGTCGAGGACCTGCGCGCCAACTTCAACGGCGAGTGCTCCGAGGTTGGCATGTACCTTGCGATGAGCCGCGTCGCCATGCGCGAGGGCTACCCCGAGGTCGGCATGTACTATCGCCAGGCTGCCTTTGAGGAGGCCGACCACGCCTCTCGCTTTGCCGAGCTGCTCGGCGAGGTCGTGACCGACTCCACCAAGAAGAACCTCGAGATGCGCGTCGAGGCCGAGAACGGCGCCACCGCCGGCAAGACCGACCTCGCCAAGCGCGCGAAGGCCGCCAACCTGGACGCCATCCACGACACCGTGCACGAGATGGCTCGCGACGAGGCCCGTCACGGCAAGGCGTTCGCTGGCCTGCTCAAGCGCTACTTTGGCGAGTAACCGCTGGTAGATTGACTGTTTGAGTCCGCGCGACTCCGTTGGGACCCGTTGGCTGGGCTGTGTGCCCGGCCGGCGGGCCCAACTTTTTTGGGCCGTCGTGCAGTCGGAGGGGGGTTGAGTGTGATTCGCGCTGCGCCGGCGAGCCAAATCGAGGCGCCAATCACGCAAAAGTCCCTCTGACGTACAAGAAAGCAGGGGTTGTGCACGTTTCTGGACCGCCCGAGCCGCCCACAGAGCCCGATTCCATAAGAAATCGAACTAGAAAACACACTCAAACCCCTGCAAATTACGCACCGGCCTAAAATTCCCAGTCCGGCCTACTCCGGCTGGCCGTCCTCCCCGTCGGACGGTGCCGGCGTGATGGCCTCGCGGTCGCGCTCGCCTGTGCGGATGCGCACCGCACGCTCGACGGGGTACCAGAACACCTTGCCGTCGCCCGGCTCGCCCGTGCGAGCCACCTTCACGATGGCGTCCGTCGCCACCTGAGCCCACTCCTCGTTGGAGACCACGATCTCGAACTTGACCTTAGGCAGCATGTTCATCGAGACCTTGCTGCCGCGCACCAGGTGCGTGTAGCCCAGCTGCGTGCCGCAACCCATGACCTGGCTCACCGTGATGCCGCGCACGTCCACGGCGCGCAGGGCCTCCTTCACGTCCTCGAGCTTCTCCTCGCGAACGATTGCCTCGACCTTGATCATCGTACGTCCCTCCCCATGGCGGCGCGTCACGCGCGCCTCGCATGCAAGTCTAGGTCTAGTCGTCAAGCCCCGTGAACGAGGGGTACGCCCGCTCGCCATGCTCGGAGAGGTCCAGCCCCACACGCTCCTCGTGCTCGCTCACGCGCAGGCGGTCGTGGCAGCACACGCGCACGAGCGCGATGCACACCAGCGTGCCAAGCACCGCCCACACGATGGTGACCACGATGGAGAGGAGCTGCGCCCCCAGCAGGTTGACGCTGCCAAATACCAGGCCATTCCAGCGCAGCGACGGGTTGACGGCCTTGCTCGCGAAGAGTCCCGTGGCGATGCCTCCCCAGATGCCGCCGATGCCGTGGCAGCCAAACGCGTCCAGCGCGTCGTCGTACCCAAAGTGCAGCTTCATGCGAGAGCAGGTGAGGTAGCAGATCACGCTGCCCACAAAGCCGATGGGGATGGCGGCCCACAGCGGCACAAAGCCGCAGCCGGGCGTTATGGCCACGAGCCCGATGACCAGGCCCGTGCAGGCACCCACAAGGGTGGGCTTGTCGGAAAAGATCACGTCCATCATCATCCACGAGAGCTCGGCCGCCGCGCAGGAGAGCGCCGTGGTCGCAAAGGCGTGCACCGCGAGCCCGTTGGCCGCGAGCGCACTGCCCGCGTTGAAGCCAAACCAGCCAAACAGCAGCATGGTCGCGCCGATGGCCACCAGCGGCACGTTGTGAACGCGGTAGTTCACGTTCTTATATCCGATGCGCCTGCCCAGGAACACGCACAGCACCAGGCCGGAGACTCCGGAGCTGATGTGCACCACGTTTCCGCCGGCAAAGTCCACCGATCCCAGCGCCGCGAGCGCGCCGCCCTGCCCCCACACCATGTGGGCGACGGGATAGTACACGGCAAACGTCCAGAACAGCACAAACAGGAACAGCGCCTTGAAGCGCATGCGCCCCGCGACGGCACCCGTGACCAGCGCGGGCGTGATGATGGCGAACATCATCTGGAACAGCGCGTATGCCATGAACGGAATGCTCGGCGCGTACGGGCCCACCTTGGCGGTGCTGACGCCGTTCATCATCACGTACTTGAGGCCGCCGATGATGCCGCCGTGGTCCGGCCCAAACGCGAGCGAGAAGCCCACGACCACCCACAGCACCGTCTCGAGCCCGATGGTAAAGACGGACGCAAGAATGTTGTTGACCACGTTCTTGCGTCGGCCCAGACCGCCATAGAAAAACGCAAGCCCCGGCGTCATGAACAGCACCAGGGCGGCACAGATCAGCATGAATCCCGTATCGGCCGCACTCATGGTATCCCCTCCCACAGTTGGCGAAGCGATACCATGTTCGTTCAGGTTCGTTGCGCGTCCGTGACGCAACGGTTGCCGCCAGCCTACGATGCCGTGACCATCGCGCGAAGTCGCAAATGTCTGCATGGGTGGGATAATCTGCATGTGGGCGAGAAGAACGGGGGCGTTATGCAGGAACATGCACAGGGTATGCAGCACGCACCATGGGCGCAACGTGACATGGATCTCGCGACAGCACGCCGGATGAACGAGCTGAACGCGAGGTTCTATCGCGACAACGCGGCGTCGTTCAGCCAGACAAGGCAGTCCGGCTGGCCCGGTTGGGAGCGCTGCCTGGCGGAGGCGCGGATGGCGGGTAATGGTGCGACGCCCGAGGTACCCATGCGTGTGCTCGACCTCGCGTGCGGCAACCTGCGCTTTGCGCGCTACCTTGCGGATGCCTGCAGTCAGCCCATCCAATACTTGGGAATCGACAACTGCCCGGAGCTGGGCGCGGATGCCTCCCCCGCGGACTTCCCGCCCGCGTGGCAGGTACGGACGGAAGAGCTCGACGTCGTGAGTGCGCTCCTCTCGGGCACGCTCGCGACCTCGCTGGGCGACGCGCTCGCGCGGGCCTGGGGCACGACGGGTGCCGGTCCACGGGCCGCGGACCTGTCGGTTGCCTTTGGGTTTCTCCACCACGTGCCGACGTTTGCGGCACGGCTCGAGCTGCTTCGCGCGCTGCTTGCGGCCACGGCACCGGGTGACACGTGCTGCGTTTCGTTCTGGCGGTTCATGAGCAGCGAGTGCCTCGCCGCAAAGGCACGCGCCACAACGGAACGCGGCCTACGCGAGCTGGGCCTCGCGCCAGGCGACCTGGGGCAGAACGACTACCTGCTTGGCTGGCAAAACGTCCCCGGGTCGTACCGCTACTGCCACCACTTTTGCAAGCGAGAGGTCGACGCGCTGCTGGCGCGGCTCGACGGTCTGGCGCAGCCAGTCGCAAGGTTTGCGGCGGATGGCCGCTCCGGCGAGCTCAACGCGTACGTGGTGCTCAGGCGCTCTTAGCGCGGCTCTCGTCTGGGATGCTCTGCCAGTCCTGCAGGCCAAGGCGCTGGCGCTCCTTCGCCTCTTCGAGCGTGATCTTGGGGATGTCTTCCTCAAGATAGGCACGCAGCTCGGGGATGCCCTCCCCCGTCGCGTTGTCCACCAGGAAGATGCGCTCGCAGCAGCAGTCCTGCAGCCACTGCCGCACCATGGGGATGTTCGCGTTCGGCTCGTTGATCTTGGTGATGATGCCGATGAGCGGGCGGTTGAGGAACGCGTTGCTGTTGGGCGCGAACAGCGTGAAGGGCTCGTTCGCCGCGATGAGGATTGCCACGACGTCAGACTCGAACGAGAAGCACGCGAGGCCGACGCCCACCTGCTTGGATTCGGAGTACTCGCCTGGCGTGTCGATGGTGTCGCCGTCCGCGTACGTGTACTGGGTCTTGTGGTAGTGCAGCTTCTCGCCGCGCAGGGCCTGCGTAAGCGAGGTCTTGCCTGCCTCGCTCCTGCCCATCAAAAACAGTCGCTTCATCCCAACCTACCTGCAGGTCATCTTGCACACGTGAAAGTCGAGCTCGCGGTCAAAGTAGTCCAGAATCTCGCTCTCGGCGCTCTCGATCTCGGCAATCGGCCCGCACAGTATGAGCGAGCCGTTGAACCTGTCCATGAAGCCCAACTCGACCGAGCCGTGCTTCACGGCGATGTCCGCAGCCACCACGACGGCCTCCCACGGCGTGAAGCGCATGAATCCCAACGCCTCGCCCGTGTGGTCCTCGCCCGCGTGCGTGCCTATGTCAAGGCCGAGCGTCTCGCACGTCCGGCGCGCTGACGTCCCCATCACGTGCGCGAGGTCGATCTCGCGACCGGGCACGCGCACGCGCGTGATGCGATACTCGCCGTTCTCGTCGCGCGGGGGGTTCCCGTGGAATACCTCGTCGAAGAACTCCTGCCTTGTGATCCTCTTCCTAGCCATGGCTGGCCTAGCGCTTCGTGACCTTGCAGGTCACGTATCCCAGCGTATCGTGGAAGAACTCCACGACCTCCGTGATGGCTGTCGTGACGTCGGCAATCTCGCCGCTGATGATCATGGTGCCCGTGAATCGGTCGGCAAACCCCAGGTAGACGTCCGCGCTCTTGACGGCGATGTCCGCTGCGATGACCGCCGACTCGGGCGGCGTAATGTTCATGATCCCAAGCGCGCTCGTGTCGTAGTCTACCGACGGGTTGAGGCCCAGCTTGGTATAGATGATGGGCTCGGGTCCACCGATGACATGCGCAAGGGTGATCTCCTTGCCCGAGACGGTCTCTTGTACGACGCGAATCTGGCCCTGATCGTTGTCCACGCTCACGACCTCCGTTCCGAAAGTAATTCAGTCGGTCTTCTATTTCTTAAGGGTTTACCTCTCGTCAGTGTCAAGCGCCCCATCGCCCAATGGCAAGGGTGGCCCTCCCAACGAATGCGGAGGGCCACCCACCCAAGGAGACAAAGATGGTGAGAAGGACTTGGACGCTGCGGCTCGTGAGAACCGCCTTATCCGTGGCCCGTCCTAGCCGTTGTAGGCATCACGATACAGGTTCACGAGGTCCTGCTTCGAGACCGGGCGCGGGTTGGTCGGAGTGCAGCGGTCGTGTGTGGCGGCCTCCGCCATGTCGCCCACGTGCTCCTCGAAAGCGGCCGCGTCAATCGTGCCCAGATCCGCCAGAGTGTCCTCGATGTGAAGCTCCTCGCGCAGGTCGATGACCTTCTGGAGGAACTCGTCCGCGTCGGCCATGCCCAGCTCGTGAGCGAGGCGGTCGTAGGGCTCGCGGTACTTCTCCTCGGACATGTGGAAGCGCATCACGTAAGGCAGCAGGATGGCGTTCAGGCGACCGTGCGCCACGTGGAAGCGGCCACCGAGAGCATGCGCCAGACTGTGGTTGATGCCCAAGCCGGCGTTGGTGAACGCGATGCCCGCCACGCAGGAGGCCTCGGCCATGCGGCCGCGTGCCCTCATGGCGTCGCCATCGTGATAGACCGTGGGAAGGTCCTGGAACACGACGCGCAGTGCCTTTACGGCCAGCGCGTCCGTGAAGGTGGAAGCCTGGTTGCTCACGTACGCCTCCATGGCGTGGGTGAGCACGTCCATACCGGTGTCCGCCGTGATCTTGGGCGGAACGGAACGGGTGAACTCGGCGTCGAGCAGCGCTCCGTCAGGCGCGAGAGCGTCGTCAATCAGCGCGACCTTGGTGGTGCCACGAGTAATGACGGCAAAGTTCGTGACCTCCGAACCCGTACCGGCAGTCGTGGGGATGGCCAGGAAGTAGGGGCGCTCCATGCCCTTCTCGCTCGCAAAGTACAGGATGGCTTTAGTGGCGTCGATGCACGAGCCGCCGCCAAAGGCAATCACGAGATCGGGCTTGACATCGAAGATCATCTTGACGCCCGCGTCCACCAGCTCCTGGCTGGGGTCGGGCTTGACGTTGGAATACACGTTTATCTTGGCCCCCGAGGGCAGGTACTGCGTCATCTTGTTGACCATACCCGACTCCTGCAGGAAGCCATCGGTGATGACGAGGACGTTCGAGCACTTGAGAGTGCGGAGGTGCTCCACCGCCTTCGGACCAAAGAACAGCTTTGCCTTGAGATAGAACTCACTCATCGTCTACTCCGTTTCTGCTGGTAGAAAGATCTCCGTCACAAAAAGCTCTGGGTTGTTAGTGGTCCAGTAATCCGACACAAAGCGCTCGATCACCGTGCCCGACAGCTTGTAGCCATTGCCATGCGCATACTCGAGGAGTCGGTCGAAGGCAGAACCCATCTCCTCGAATGCCCCCACGTGATAGGTGGTCAGGTACATCTGTCCCGGGCTAGTCCACGCGTTTTCGGGCTTCAGGGGTCTGATGGCGTTTTGGAGCAACCTCACATCGCACTCTCTGCCATTCGATGCAGCAGCCTTGGCGTCATCAACCGTAGGGAACTCCATGATCACCGGACCAGTTATGGCGTTCCCTATGGAGCTCACGTACGCGGCGAAGTCCAGACTAACGATGCACTCCGCAAAGCTTCCCGTAAAGCGCGATGGAAGGCACAGAAGCTCGTGGGCGGGGGAATACTTCACGCTCACGGCGGTGGGACGGACCTGAAGCACCGTATTGGCCTCGTCCATGAGGTTGTTCCAGTCGACGATGGCCCTACGGCGCTCGGCGAGCGCTCGCGCCTCCTCGTCGCAGATGTCCAGATGCTGAGCGAACAGCCTCTTTGCTTCTTGGAGGTCGGAGTGCTGCTGCATCGTCGCGATCTCGTCAAGCGAGAAGCCCATCATCTTGAGGTAGTGAATCACGGGGATTTTTAGCATGGTCTCTCGGCTGTAGTAGCGATAGCCGTTGTCACCCACCACATCGGGCCTCATCAGGCCAAGTTCGTCGTAGTGCCTCAAGGTGCGCTGAGATATGCCACCAATCTTGCTGACCTCACCGATTTGATACAGGTCATCCCTACCAAGTCTCTTATGGGAAGTCATGCATTCGCCTCCATTGACTTGAGGAGCCGCACAGAAAGGACGTAGCTTAGTGCGACGGGATTCCGGTTGTAAAGCTCGGCCCGCAGGGCATCTCGCAGGGCAAAGACAGTGCCCAGCGAGTACGTAGCGGCCTCGGCCATGAAGTAGTCAAGCGACGAGACCCTGCCGTCCGTGGAGGCGTCGGGACGAGCGTGACGATGGGACTCGGGAAGCTCGCCTGCGGCCTCCTCCAGTGCGGGCGAGAGGAGCTTGCGCACGTCGTCGAGTGCCTGTGCCTTCACGGGAGAGGGCGTCCCGAGCCTCGCGGCCCAGTCACGCTGGTAGCCCGAAGGGTCGGTGACAGCCATCATTCGCGCGTACTTCTCCTCCACGAGGTTGCGTCCCTCGCCCTCTGCCTGCTCGAACTCCCCCAGAATGCGAGGGATCATCTGGTGCGGGAAGGCGAGGTACTGGGCGCAGCGATAGGCAAAGAAGGGACGCGGGTCATCCTGGCAGCTCGCACGGCCGCCAGCGTTGAGCACGGAGTCGAACTGCTCCCACTCCAGGACGACGAGTCTCTGGAGGAAGGAGCGTCCCTGCTCGTTCAGGCCGCATTCCTCCATGATGGAGACGACACCGGGAAGTGAGAAGAGCGCCTCGATGCCGCGGCGGCGATACAG
>NZ_JBJEHW010000201.1:21924-34236 GCF_051876455.1 Parafannyhessea sp. | reverse complement strand
CAGGTAGCGGCCACCCCAGATCTTGTTGTGGAACACCGGCTTCGGGAAGAGGAGCGGCTGCGCCCCCGTGCCCTCGTTCTTCTCCATTGATGGTCCTTTCCGTCACGGGACGCGGCAGGCGCCGGCCCCTGCTTGCTCGATGCTAGCATCCTACGCCACGTCGGCCTCCCCAACGCATTTCCAGATGATCAGGAGAGAAGGACACGGGCGCCCGGTTGGAGGACGCCCGTGTCCGAAGTCTCTTCCTTGTGGGGACGCGACAGGCAGCGCTCGGCGCGGGCGCTACTTCTGCAGGTCCGCGAGCTTCTGGTAGACGTCCACGAGGTCCTCGGCCATGATGCGGACGGTCTCCGCCTGCATCAGCTGGTCCTCGGCGTGCACCAGGAGCAGCGGCACCTTGGTGGAGCCCATCTTCTGGGCGTCCTCCTGCAGGAGTCCCATGTGAACCTTGTGGCCCTCGAGGTAGGTCTGCTTCCCCTCCTCGATGAGGGACTTTGCCGTCTCGAAGTCACCTGCCTTGGCCTTCTGGATCGCGTCGATGAAGTTCGACTTCGCACAACCAACGGTCGAGATGATCTGGAAGCAGGCCTCCTCCATGTCGGGCTCCTGCTGCTCGTCCTTCTCCTCTGCCATGTTCTAGCCCTCCTCGATGGCCTTCTGGGCGTCGGCCAGGATCTTCTTGGCATTCATGCGGCCGTAGTCGGCCATCGCGATAACGCGTACGGGGGTCTTGCCCTCGGCCGCCTCCTTGGCGTCACCCAGAGCGTACTTGATCTGGGGACCGAGCATGAGGACGTCGTAGTCCTTCACGTCGTCCAGCGCGGGACCGAGCGGCTCGGCATCGATCGTGGCGTCGATGCCCTGTGCCTGGGCCTCCTTGCGCATCTTCTGGACGAGCAGGCTCGTGGACATACCGGCGTTGCAGGCAAGCAGGATCTTCATGTCTACCATTTCCTTTCTTGGAACGGCGGGGCCTTCTTCGGCTCCCATATCACACGTTAGGACAAATGGGGGGTGAGGCACCCCGTGACACCGCCACGAGGTGCCTCACAAAGGGGGAATGGGAAGTCGACGTCAGGTGTGCTAGGCGGTCTGAGCCGCAGCCTTTGCATCCGCGTCCTTCTCGGCCTGCTCGGCGAGCTCCATCTGCTTCTTCTGAGCGCGCTCGGAGACCTTCATGAACGGCAGGTAGATGAGCATGCCGAGGGCGAACTCGATGACCTGCCAGATGACGGCCACGACGCCGGCGGTGCCACCGCCAACGGCCAGGAAGCCGGAGATGAAGACCGGGGTCGTCCAGGGAACCATGACGACGCAGGGGGCGAGGATGTGGGCGCAGGTGAGGGCGTAGGTGAGGCCGATGAACAGATCGGGAACGAGGACGAACGGGATCATGAGCGGCAGGTTGTAGACGATCGGGTAGCCGTAGATGACAGGCTCGTTGATGTTGAAGATGCCAGGCAGGACGGCGAGCTTTGCGATGTCCTTGGAGGCCTTGCTCTTGGAGAACAGGAAGGTGTCGGCGAGGAGCATCAGGGTGCAGCCGGAGCCGCCGATGAGGGCGAAGGTGTTGATGATCTGCATGTTCATGTAGTGATCGGCAGGGATGGTCTGGCCGGCGGCGTACATGGCCATGTTCTCGGTGATGAGGATGGTGAGGATAGGCTCAGCAAGGACGCCGGAGATCGTGGACTGGTGGATGCCGAGGCAGAAGAGCAGGTTGGCGAGGGTGTAGACCAGGATGATGAACCAAGGACCGGCGTTCACGAAGCCCTTGAGGGGCGCGGCGATGCAGGTGTTGATGAGCGTCATGAGGTCGGTCGCCCAGATGCCGTGGAGAAGTGCGGCGACGACGCCGAAGATGGTCAGCGTGATGAGCATCGGGAACATGGTGTTGAACGTGTCAGCGACCGCAGGCGGGATGCCCTCGCCGAGGTTCACGCGCAGCTTCTCGTTGTTGGACAGCTTGATGAAGATGGTGGTGGCGACAAGGCCGATGATGATGGCGCCGAACAGGCCGTTGGTGCCGGTGTAGGTCTTGGAGAAGGCGCCGGAGACGTTGTCGGAACCGACGCTGGTGAGCTGGTAGCCCTTGGGGGCGACCTTCTTGGCGACGGTGTCGTAAGAGACGGTCTTGGTCTTGGTGCTGTCAGAGGTGCTGGTGTAGGTGAGCTCGGTGATGTCCGAGATGGTCGCGGTGGTGCTGCTCAGGGTCTGCGGCATCATGATGCAGAGCGCTGCGATGCCAACGACGACGCACGCGATGGCGTTCTTGAAGCGCTTGTTGCGTGCCAGGCAGTAACCGATGATGCCGGCGAGCATGATGGTCGCGACGTTCAGCGTGCCCTGGGTGATCGCGTTGCCCCAGTACTGGGCGTTCGCCAGTGCGTCACCCGTCAGGAACAGCGGGAAGACGACGTTGTTAATCAGGACGGCGATGCCGGCCAGAATGTAGATCGGCATGACCGTGGCAAAGCCATCGCGCAGCGAACGCAGGTGCACCTGGTTGCCGATCTTCGCGGAGACTTCTGAGAACTTGTCTAGGAAGCTCTGCTTCTCCTCTGCTACTTCTTCTGCCATGATTCCTCCTCGCGGGGAAGCTCCCGCATATCCACAGGCACAGGTCGCCTAGCCCGCGCCTTCTTACCAACTAGGACTCGAAGATCGTGTGCGTGGTCGCGACGCGGCGCAGCCAGTCGGCGCTCTTCTTGTAGTGGCGGCTGTAGTTGTCGTCGAGGTTGACCTCCACGAAGCCGTAGCGGTTCTTGAAGGCGTTCGACCAGGACCAGTTGTCGATGACCGCCCAGTAGTGATAGCCGCGGCACTTCGCGCCGTCCTCGATGGCCTTCGCGATCCACTTCAGGTGGTCGCGGACGAACTCGACGCGGTAGTCGTCCTGAATCGTGCCGGACGCGTCCTTGCTCGCGTTCTCGCCCTGGATGCCGATGCCGTTCTCGGAGACGTACCACTCGAGGTCGGGGTAGTTCTCCTTCATGGTCATCGCGAAGTCGTAGATGCCCTTGGGGTAGATCTCCCAGCCGCGGCTCTTGTTCATCACGGCGTCGGGCCACACGTACTCCTCCGCGAACACGGGGTTGCCGTACTGGTCCGTCTTCTTGGAGGGAGCCTGGACCCTTGCCGGGTGGTAGTAGTTGAAGCCGAGCCAGTCGACGGGACCCTGCTTGATGATCTCCGCGTCACCGGGGCGCACACCCAGGTCGATGCCGGCACGATCGAGGTCGTCCAGGATGTCCTGGGGGAAGTCGCCCTTCGTCACGAGGTCGAGCCACCAGCGGTTGTCGACGCCGTCGACCACGTGCACCGCCTCGAGGTCAGCCTCACTCGGGTTCTCCTTGGTGTAGGGTGGGGTGAAGCAGTTAATGAGGCCGATCTTGGCGTCCTTGCGGACGGTGCCCGCGGCCTGCGCGAGCCTGAACTCGTTCACCGCAAGCGAGTGCGCCAGCGAGATGCCGTACTGCACGCGGCGCGCCTCGGCGAAGTCGTGGTGGAACGGGTACCACACGGCGTTGGTGAAGCGCTGCTGCGGCTCCACGATCGGCTCGTTGAACGTGAACCAGTTCTTGATCTCCTGGCCAAACTCGTCGAACGCGGCGCGGGCGTAGTTGGCGTAGGCCTCGATGACCTCGCGGTTCTCCCAACCGCCGCGGTCGAACAGGTAGGCCGGCATGTCAAAGTGGTACAGGTTCACGAAGACGTCGATGCCGGCGTCCTTGAAGGCCGAGAAGAGCGCGTGGTAATAGTCGGCGCCCGCCTGGTTGAGCTTGCCGTTCTTGTCCATGAGGCGGCTCCACTGGATGGAGGTCCTCACGGAGTCGAGGCCGAGGTCCTTGAAGATCTTGATGTCCTCGTCGCGACGGCGCGTGAAGTCGTTGCCGGCGTAGGAGCCCACGAGGTTGTAGAAGCCCGTGATGTCCTCGTTGCTCCAGCGGTCCCAGAGGTTCGGGAGCTTGCCGTATGCCTGCCAGGCACCCTCGGTCTGGGGGCCGGACATGGCCGCGCCCAGGAAGAAGTCCTTCGGAAGCTTGGTGGGCAGCTCTTCTCCGCTCATCTTCACCACTTCCCTTTCGTTCGTCTGCTTGGTCAATGTTTGGAACTTATGACATGTCTTTTTGTGATTCAGTCTATGTCTTCCATAAATCCTACACGACGCCACGTTTTGTGCAAGACCGTTTTTCCGGAACAAGCCGAGCGGTATAAATATGTCCTTGAGCGGTAAAAGACATGTCTTCTGCTATACTTCGCGTAAATGGAAGGGAGCAGGGCATGCTGAAGTACGAAGCGGTGATCGAGGACATCACCGACAAGATCAGGTCGGGCGTCTACAAGCCAAACGACAAGATCCCGACCACGATGGAGCTCTGCGAACAGTACGGCGTGAGCAAGATCACCATCAAGAAGGCCATGAACGAGCTCGAGAACCGCGGGCTCGTGGCGAGGCGGCGCGGGTCCGGCACCTTCATCAAGAGCCTGACTCCGTCGAACCTCCCCACGAACGAGTTCATGAGCAAGTCGGCGCAGATGCAGGGGTTCACGCGGGAGCACGACAACCGCGAGGGCGGCACGGTGAGCTCCGTCGTGTACGAGTTCACCGTTGAGCACCCGGACGCCGAGGTCGCCAAAAAGCTCTCGATCGAGCCGGACGAGTTCGTGTACCGCATCTGCCGCGTGCGCTGCCTTGACGGCGTGCCCCTGGTGATCGAGCACACGTGGATGCCCATCAACCTCATCCCCGACCTGCGGATGAAGAACCTCGAGGGCTCGATCTACGGCTACATAGAGGACACGCTCAAGCTCAAGATCTCGAGCGCCCACCGCGCCATCAGGGCGGTCATCGTCCCCGACGACGAGCTGGAGAAGCTCGACGTGCCAAAGGGCAGCCCCGCCCTCGAGGTAAACCAGGTCGGCTTCCTGGACGATGGCGTCGCCTTCGAGTACTCCGTGTCGCGGCACGTGCGGGACTACACGTTCTTCTCGGTCTCCACGCACTAGGCGAGAAGGGCGAGGGCGGCGGAGGCCCAGGCCGTCCCATAGACGAAGCGACCCCGACGACCGACGGCCTTCGGGGTCGAGTCATATATATTCTGAGCGCCGCTACGCCAGCGGTGGCATCTGCCGGGGAAGGCCGCCGTCGAGCGCGATGGGCTCGGCCGGACCGACGAGCGGGCGCACGTAGCGCTCGAACTCCGCCGTGACACCCATGCCGTCGGCCGCGATCCATGTGCTGGGGACGGGCTTGACCTGGTTGGCGACCTCGCTCACGTCCACGGTGAGGTAGCGCACGGCGTACGGGTCGTCCTGCGTGCGCCGGAGCGAGCACATGACGCCCGTGGCGCCCTCGAGCGCCTCGCGCACGCCCATGCGCCCGAGCTCGAAGGCCTCGTCCAGGTCCGTCTTGCTCGCGCAGTGGCTGCCGCAGCGCTGCAGCGTGGAGAGCTCCACGGCGCGCGTCTTGCAGCCCAGGCGCGCCTTCACGAGCGCCGCGAGGTAGCGGCTCGCACCAGAGAGCTGCGCCAGGTGGCCGAACTCGTCCGTGCCGGTACCGGGCGCGACGGTTCCCTCGGCCACGAGCCGGCCGTCCGGGGTGCGCACCCCCTCCGACGTCGCGACCACGACGGTGTTCTTCTTGGCGAGAAGTGCCTCGATCCTGGCCACGAGCGCGTCGGCCTCGATGGGGACCTCGGGCAGGAGCACGAGGTCCGGGTGGGCGAGGCAGGCCGAGCCCGCGAGCCAGCCGGCGTCGCGGCCCATGATCTCGACGAAGGTGACGCTCTTGAGGTCGTACACGTCCGCGTCGCGCGCGACCTCGCTCACGGCCGTGGCCACGAGGCGGGCGGCGCTGCCGTAGCCGGGCGTGTGGTCGATCTGCACGAGGTCGTTGTCGATGGTCTTGGGCACGCCCACAAAGCGGACGTCGCTCCCCTCCCGGGCGCCGTAGCGCGCGAGCTTGGCGATGGTGTCCATCGAGTCGTTTCCGCCGATGTAGAGCACGGCCGAGACGCCCGCGGCCTCGATGCGCTCGAGCGCGCGGGCGAAGAACTCCGGGTCGGCCTCGGGCTCCGGCAGCTTGAAGCGGCAGCTGCCGAGCCAGCTGGCGGGCGTGTCGCGCAGGAGCCGCAGCGCGTCCTCGTTGGGAACGGCCTGCGCGAGGTCGACCGTGCGGCCGTCGAGGAAGCCCTGGATGCCGAAGCGCATGCCGACGGGATGGACGTTCTTCTCGCCCGCGCCCGCTATGACGCCGGCGAGGCTCGCGTTGATGGCGCAGGTGGGACCGCCCGACTGCCCGACGAGGATGCGCTTCTGCTGGGACATGGCTCTCCTAACGTTGTGGTTGGCACGAGTATAGCGCGGCTGGTGGGGCGGTCGCTCGCCGGCGTCGGGCGTTGGCGCTCGGGGCGAGTGGGTAGAAGCCAGGTAACTGACGACTGCCGCCGAGTGCGGCGAGTTTGGAGGAAGCATGCTGAGGGACGTGAAGGTCGGCCCGTACCTGGCGCCGATGCCGGTGCTCATGATCGCGACGTACAACGACGACGGAAGCGTCGACGTGATGAACATGGCGTGGGGCGGCATCTGCGACACGGACAAGGTGGCGCTCAACATCGGCGCGCGGCACAAGACCTCGAAGAACATCGCCAGGCGCAAGGCGTTCACGATCTCCGTGGCGGACGAGGCGCACGTGCGCGAGGCGGACTACTTTGGCATCGCCTCGGGCAACACCGTGGCGGACAAGTTCGAGCGCAGCGGCCTGACCGCGACGAAGAGCTCGCGCGTGGACGCGCCGGTGATCGGGGAGTTCCCGCTGACGCTCGAGTGCGAGGTCGTGGAGGACGACGAGGCCGTGAGCGGGCACCGCGTGGTCGGCAAGGTCGTGGGCGTGCTGGCGGACGACTCCGTGCTGGACGCGGACGGCAAGCCCGACATCGCGAGGCTGCGCCCGCTGACGTTCGACACGTTCCACAGCGGCTACTACGCGCTGGGCGAGAAGGTCGGCCAGGCGTGGAGCGACGGCGAGGCGCTGGGCGAGTAGGTCCCGCCGCGGGCCGGGCGACCTCTAATGAATGGAGGCGCCCAGCTCGCGGGCCTGCGGCACGTCGGCGAGGGCGGACGCGTCCAGGTCGTCCGTGTGCAGCAGCACGGCGGAGCCCAGGTTGCGCCAGCCCATGCGGAGCATGAGGTAGTCGAAGTGCGCCAGCAGCTGTGCGGGGTGAGCCCCGCCCGCCGCGACCAGCAGCGCGCCCGAGCGGCCGTTGCCGTGGAGCTCGTCCGGGTGGCACTCCGCGAGCGCCCACAGCCGGTCGAACGCGTTCTTGAGCAGGCCGCTGTACGACCAGAAGAAGAGCGGCGTCGCGAGCACCACCACGTCGCAGGCCCGGTACGCAGCGTAGACCTGCGCCATGTCGTCGCGCTGCGTGCAGGGGTGGGCCGGGTCCGCCCCGCCGTGGAGGCAGCCCACACAGCAGTGGATGTCAAGCTTTCGCAGGTCGATCACCTCGACGGAGTTGCCCGCACCGCGCGCGCCGGCGCAGAACGAGTCGATCATCCGCCGGGTAAAGCCACGTGGGCGAGAAGAGCCGTTCAACACCAGTATGCGCGCCATGCTACCTCCCGGGTCAGTCGTCGTCGACAGGCCCATTGTCGCCGATGCCGGCCCCATCCGCCACCACGACTCCCTCGCGGTCGCGCCACTGCGCGGGAACGTCGCCCGCGGTCACGAGCGTGGCGGCCTCGAGCGGCGCATACGTGATGAGGCTCCGCCTGCCCAGCTTGCTGGCGTCTGCCAGCACGTAGGGGCGCGCGCACCGCGCGAGCGCGGCGGACTTGACGGCCGCCTCGCCACGGTCCTGCACCGTGAAGCCTGCCTCTGCCGTGACGCCGTTGGTTCCCCAGAAGCCGAGCGTGAAGTTGTAGCGCGCGATGGCCTCCGTGGTGTCCGGGCCGCTCAGGGCCTTGGTGGCGTCCACAAGCTCGCCGCCCAGCACGATTGTGCGCAGCCCCTTGGCAGCGAGCACGAGCGCCGTCGACACGGAGTTGGTGGCGAAGGCGGCGCGCGTGGGCGCGAGCAGGGACGCGAGCGCCTCGACCGTGGAGCCCGCGTCCAGGTATACGAAGTCATCCGGGCCCACGAGCGTCGCCGCAAGCCGGCAGATCGCGTCCTTCTCGCCCGCGTGGAGACCGTAGCGGTCCGGAAGCGTGAGGTCGCGCGTGAGGTGCGCGCGCTCCAGGGCCATGGCGCCGCCATGCACCTTCACGAGGCGCCGCTCGTGCGCGAGGCGGTCGAGGTCGCGGCGGATGGTCGACTCGGACGTATCAAAGGCCGTGGCGAGGTCGGACACGGCCACGACGCCGCGCTCCCCCACCATGCGCACGATGCGCGCCTGACGGTCGTGGGCGAGCACTAGCGCTCCTCGGGGTAGACGACGCCCCAGCTGCGGCGCACCTCGGTCATCACGTCCATCACGTCGGACGCGTAGTCCAGCAGGGCCGCCTTGTCCGCGTCGCCGGCCACGGCGGACTCGAGGTCGGCCAGCTCGTAGCAGAGCGCGTAGCCCTCCTCGCCGGCGCGGACCTCCTCGCGGCGGCCGTCGGCCGTCCACACGATGGTCGCGTGGTCCGCGCGCGGGTAGTCCATCGCCTCGATGTAGCAGCGGTCGAAGCTGAGGACCGCGCGCTTGGGCTGCTTGGAGTGGAGCGTGAGGCTGATCACTCCCAGCTGGCCGCTCGCGTTGCGGCACACGATGCCGCCGGCCTCGTCCACGCCGGTGGAGGCGAGGTTGCCCAGGCTCACGACCTCGGTGGGCGCGCCGTCCATGAAGAGCCGCATGAGCGACAGCGCGTACACGCCGATGTCGAGCATGGCGCCGCCCGCGAGGTTGATGTTGTAGAAGCGGTTGGTGAGGTCGCCGTACTCCTTGTAGCTGCCAAAGTTGAGCTGCGCCAGGTTCATGCGGCCAAACTCGCCGGCGCGCATGCGGCGCAGGAGCTCCTGGTAGAGCGGCATGTGCAGGATCGTGGTGGCGTCCATCAGCACCACGTGGTGCTGGTGGGCAAGCTCGCGCGCCTCCGCGAGCTCCTCCGAGTTGAGGGTGATGCTCTTCTCGCACAGGACGTGCTTGCCGGCCGCAAGGGCGCCGCGCAGGTAGCGGATGTGCGTGTTGTGCGGCGTCGTGATGTAGACGGCGTCCACGTCCGGGTCCCGGTAGAGCTCGTCGACGCTCGCGTACACGCGCTCGACGCCGTAGCGCTGGGCAAACGCCTCGGCCTTGGAGCGCGTGCGGTTGGCCACGCCGTGGATGCGGCGGCCGGCCAGCGCCATGGACTGCGCCATCTGGTTGGCGATCACGCCGCAGCCGATGACGGCCCACGTGAGCTGCGGTGCCGTGAAGACGTCCGTGGGGAACGGCTTGCCCTGCACGGAGGCGAAGGCCTCGCTCGCCGCCACGGCCGCGTCGCGCGGGCCCGGGGCCGCGCCCTTCTTACCAGCGTTGACCTGCGGCGTTGCTGCCTGCTGCGTTGCGTCCGACATGGCCCCACCCTTCTGGCGCGCGTGCGCGCCTTTGCTCGAAAGTGCTCGTTTTTGCCTTCTGCTGCTTAGTATTGCTCACTTTTGCGCGTTTGCAAGCATTTTCGCGCAAATGGGCGAGAAGAACACCCCCGCGGCCCTACGCCTCGGCCAGCGGCGCTAGCATGGTGGCGGACGGATGCCGCCAACGTTGGGAGGGGCCATGCAGAAGCTCGACGCATCGGGAACCGACGTGTTCCTCTGGACGCCGGAGCCGGCAGGCGGAACGGAGCTTCCCGTCGTCTACCTGCATGAGTTCAAGGGCGACGGTCGCGACGTGTGGGAGGCGTGCCAGGCGCTTGGCTGCCCGCCGTTCGCGCTCGCCGTCATACCCGCGCCCAACTGGGACGACGCGCTCAGCCCCTGGCCCGCGCCGCCCACGTTCAAGGGCGCGCAGCCCTACGCGGGCGAGGCCGCGGCGCAGCTCGAGCTCCTCACCAGCCACGTGATGCCCGCCGTCGAGGAGGCGCTCCGGCCGGCGCGGCCGTCCCTCTCCGCGCTCGCGGGCTACTCCCTTGCGGGTCTCTTTGCGGCGTGGGCGCCGTTCGTGACGGACGCGTTCCCGCGCGTGGCAAGCGTTTCGGGCTCGCTCTGGTACCCGGACTTCGCGGAGTTCGCCCGCACGCACGAGCCGGCCTCAGCCCTGGAGCGCGCGTACTTCTCCGTGGGCGACCGCGAGGCCAAGACCCGCAACGCCTACCTGCGCACGGTGGAGGACCGCACGCGCGAGGTCGAGCGCACGCTCGCGGCGCGCGGCGTCCAGACCACCTTCGAGCTCAACCCCGGCAACCACTTCACCGACGAGCCGGGGCGCACGGCCCGGGGCATCGCCTGGCTGCTCTCCTGAGGCTGGCTGCCCTCGCGGCAACCCCGCCCTCGCAATCTTGGGCAAGCCGTGCGGCCCGTGTTAAATCCCGTTTGCGCGGGGCCGTGCCGCGGCCGCGCCTTCAGGCAGCTGCTAGACTCTTCCCACCACATCGCGCACCGGGAAGGAAGAGGCAAGCCTTGACCACCAACACCAGCAGCGCGCCCCTCGTGAGGCCAGCCACGCCGGCGGACGCCGACGCCGTCATCGCGTTCTACGACGACCTGATCGACGAGATCGGCAGCCTCCCCACGGCGCCCAACTGGGAGAAGGGCGTCTATCCCACCCACGACTACCTGCGCGAGTGCATCGCGGCAGGCGAGTTCTTCGTGGCGGAGCTGCCGGATGCGCTGGGCGAGAAGGACACCCGCCGCCTCGCGGGCGCCTGCCTGCTGCGCCTGGGCCAGGACGAGGAGTACGACCGCATCCCCTGGAAGGTAGACGCAAGGCCCAACCAGATCCTGGTCGTGCACCTGATCGCGAGCGCCACCTGGGCGGCAGGCCGCGGCGTCGGCCGCGCCCTCCTGGACCACGCCTGTAGCGAGGCGCGCCGCCGTGGCTGCACCGTCGTGCGCCTGGACACACTCACCACCAACACGCCGGCCCAGCACCTCTACGAGCGCTACGGCTTTGACCGGCTGGGCAATTTCGACCTCACCTACCCCACCACGGGCACCATGCCGCTCGTGATCTACGAGCTCGGGGTCTAGGCACGGGTCGCCCGATCGTGCGACTCGTGCAGTTCCGCTGCTCGCGTGGTCCCAAAGCCCGGCATTCCGGAACCAACGGCGTCCCAGCGTCGCGAAGGCCCCCGCGGCGCCGCAATAACCCCTCAGATATGCACGTCTTCCTGCGGAATGTTACAATTCACCCAGGCAATTACCCGTCGGCGGGCATTTTTGTACCATCTGCCGACACGTCGCCTTAAATGAATGTGTACTCGATAGGAGGACATCCACATATGAAGCGAGAAGTCATCACCCTCAAGAGCAAGGCCCTGGGCAAGGACGCCCACGTCATCGTCTACGGCGAGAAGGGCTACCCCATCGTCGCGTTCCAGACCCAGGACAAGAAGGCGACCGAGCTCGAGGACGAGGGCATGGTCGACACCCTTGCCGAGTACCTTGACGGCGGAAAGGTCCAGCTCTTCTCGGTCGACAACTTCGACGAGGACAGCTGGTCCAAGCTCGACGGCGACAACGCCGAGCGCGCCCAGCGCCAGGAGGCCTACTTCCGCTTCGTAACGGACGAGCTGCTGCCCCGCGTGCACGAGGTCAACGGCTCCAACCTGCGCCCGATCGCGTTTGGCTGCTCCATGGGCGCCGTCCACGCCGCGATCGCGCTGTTCCGCCGCCCGGACCTGTTCCAGGGCTGCATGGCGCTCTCCGGCATCTACCACTCCGGCTACTTCTTTGGCGACTGGATGGACTCCACGCTGTACGACAACGACCTGCTGGCCTTCCTGCCCAACATGCCTGAGGACCACCCCTACGTGCAGACCTACCGCAACCGCTCGATCCTGTTCTGCTGCGGCCAGGGCGAGGGCGAGGAGTTCGCGCGTGACGAGCGCCTGGTGGGCGAGCAGCTCACGCGCCTGGGCGTGGACCACTGGTGCGACTACTGGGGCGCGGACGTCACGCACGACTGGTACTGGTGGAAGAAGCAGATGACCTACTTCCTGCCCTTCGTCCTGGAGGACGTGCAGAAGGAGGTCGCGAAGGAGCCCGTCGCGCCGTACGTGGCACCGGCGAAGCCTGCCAAGCCCGCAGCCAAGGCAAAGGCTGCCGAGAAGGTCGCGGCTCCCAAGGCAGCGGCAAAGCCTGCTGCCGCGGCAAAGCCCGCGAAGCCGGCTGCCAAGCCCGCCGCGAAG